>NZ_CP150277.1:900000-1150000 GCF_037977385.1 Terribacillus sp. FSL K6-0262
TCCATGTACATTTCCCACTTATCCACCTTCGCTAACCTCCACTGCAAGTATGAACTATGATCATTTTACAGTGATAGGTTGATATTTTTTGCTGGTATATTTGGGTAAATAAGCGTTTCATCTTATCAAGCAAAAACTGTACACTTTATTCTAGCAGTCACAAATGCAATTGAGCGACTTTGAAACTGCTGAATTTAAAATACGATCTTTTATTAAAGAGCTAAAAAAATCTAGTAGTCAATCAATTATCAAATACTTAGCAGTAGCAGAACTTCCAGAAGACAAGGAAGACTCGATTGTGAAAATTCACCTCATGACAGATATTCAATTCTCTTCATTAACTTGTACTGTAAATGATTTTGTAGAGAATGAGGAAGAATACTTTAGTAACTTGTGGGGAGCTCCTGTTGAAATTGATATTTTCCCCCAAGAAATATTATTACCTATGGTTGATAACGCCTATCGCCAATCATCCATGAGTACCCATTATACCTTATTTCCAAAGATTGTTTTCAAAAGCCGTTTAAAAAAAGCAAATATTCTTTGGAATGAAGAGGCCGACTCATATATAAAAACGATAAAAATATTTGATTATCCCCACCATAGAGGAGCAGAAATATTTGATAAAGTTGGCGGTTTTGTCAATGTAAATATCTATTCCCTTTATGACACCAGCTTCTTTACAGAAGAAATGAAATTACATGGTTTCTAACTCTTGCAATATTTCCCCAAGTTGAAACAAGGAACTCTGTATTGAGTTCCTTGTCCTTGTTTTAATGTTATTTCTTTTATTTTACATATACCCTATTTACCACAAAATTCGCTGTATCTGAAGAATATCATAGTTTTGTTTCTAAATCTCTAGCTCACACCTAAAGCCTTAAACACCGCATCTATTGGATCAGAATAAAACACAGGCTGCACTTTTACCAATAAATCTGGTGGAACTGTCTGTAAGTCCATAACTGACGCTGCAGGTATTAACACTTTTTTAGCCCCTGCATCTACACATACTTGTAAAGTATTTGCAAATTCCTCCACTTTGGAAATAGTGCCACCGACAGTCATATTGCCTATGACGACCAAACTCTCTTGTGTTGGCTTTCCTAATGCACCAGAGCAAAGGCCAATTAATTCAGCAACGGCCAGTTCATCAGTTAAGCCAATACCTTGTAAATCACTTATGTGCATGAGATAGTCTTTTGTTTTGGTGCTAATGGTATTACTAATGCTTTTGCTATTAGCCGTAAAGAAACGAAAAGCTGTGTCTAGGCTTTCTTTTGCTTCACGGTTAGAACCAACACCTGATTTATCAAATTTACCTGTTCCACTAACAACTTGATTTTCGAGCTTATATATACCAATCATGCCAGAATGACCATGTCCAGCAACATAAACATGCCCCGGCTTACCCATACCTTCTGGTATTAATTTGCCTCCACCTTGCTCTGGAACTGACACATAATGTTCTTCAAGTGTTTCCTTATCAATATAAGAGAACATTACATCGTAGAACTCCATACCGCCAATCTTCTTCAACTGTTCTTTAACCCTACGGCGACCTTCAAGAGCGTATTCCAATACCTCGCTGACTTCTTCCTTTGTAAATTCGCCATGAGGATACAGGAGCTTTAACATACCAGAAACCGTTTTTCGGATTGCATTTGTATCACGTTGGTTTAGATTGTTTCCAAGTTTGAAATAGCGATCAATCGCATCACTGAACGTTCGCTTTCGCATTTCTCGGAAGAACTCAGCAATGTAATCCACTATAAAGCCATATTTTTCGGTAATAAGATCTGGACGCATCTTTGGAATTTCCCAACCAGGCAGATAATAGTGCATCCGATCAAAGAATGCCGAATCATTTGCCATCTCTTCTGGGAATGGTGCAAACAAGTGTGATGTTTTAATTAAGGTATCCACACTTTGATTGATATTGCCGACAAATACCATAGCAGCAGAGGCATTCTTCTCTTCTTTTCCTCTAGCAAAAGAACCTGATGCCATGTAGTCCTTCATAATTTGAATGCCGTCTTTATCTTTAAAGCGAATTCCCGCCACTTCATCAAAGGTAACACAGTCCCACATCCCGACAAGACCTACTTTTCTCGTAGACATATTATAAAATAGATTTGCTACGGTTGTTTGTCCACCCGAAACGAGAATAGAATTCGGTGATAGTTCCTTATAGACATGCGATTTCCCGGTACCACGTGGCCCGAGTTCACACATATTGTAATTGTTTTCTACAAGGGGAACCAAACGTAGCAATAAATGCCACTTCACCCGCTCTTCTAATTGTGTAGGTTCCATTCCTATAGAGCGTATTAATACATCAATCCATTCGTCTTTTGTAAAGCTCTTTCTCCCTTCAAATACCTCATCTATATCCATATTTGGCATTTGAATCGGCTGTAAGCTACTAACATTAAAGGGATTAGAATTCCGTACCTCTTCGTCATAAAAATAATCAATTTTGACCATGCACCATATGCCGCCGACAAGGAGCTTATCAAATTCCTTCACATACATGGATGAAATAGGGACACCTTTTAATCCTAGGTTGGAGAACTCGGCTTCGTAAGTATCAATCTTCGGATTTAACGCCACTGTTACCTTATCTATAACAGAGTATTGACCATATTCTCGTATACGTGATTTAATCTTCTCTGCCTCATCAGGACGAACGAAATTTTCGGAAAGAATCTTCTTCACTCGCCCTAGCCCTTCACGAATACTGTCCTCATCATCAGTTGCAGCATACATTCCGAGTAAATATTCGAGTACGTAAATAGGGACGTTTGCTCCCTCTTTAATAAGATTGGTTAAATCTTTACGTACAACTCTTCCGGCAAAAACGTCATTCAGTTTTTTATCTAAATCAACAGTTAATCCTTCATTTTTATTTTCTTCCACTCACGGTCCTCCTCCCTCTTAAAAGTCGAAATCACTGATAATCCCCAAGTTGATGTTAAACGGTATTTTCTCCACTACAACACTTGTCTCTGTATCCCTAATAGTCAGGTAATACGTTTTATTTCTATCATAAGGAACGTTCTTCAATACAAACCTTATTTTGAAAGTACGATCAGCAGGATTATCAAACGGGCGATCTCCTATTATCGTTTCCTCATTAGATATTACGTTTCCTTCCTCATCAGTCATATAGATGACAACAGTTCGAGGAGTTGTCTTGTCTTCCACCTTTTCGGTTTGGAAAAACTCAAGATTAAAAATGCTATTGGTTATCTTACGAGTAGTATTCGTAAGTTTAATATCTACTTTTTTAATAGCCTTAGCACCTTTTTGCCCAGTACGTTTGTTTTTAAACGTTAATAGTGGGACAACAATCTCATGCAGACTTGCACCACCATGAACAAAATTAATACCTGATCCTTGCATTTTGTATCTGAGCGTTGCCTTTGGCAAATACGCTGTTAATTGCTGTTCATTTTTTATAACAGTTGACAGATTAACAGCCAATTGTCCTGGCACTTCACGCTGCTCTTGTGAAAGTATATAGCGACGTTTAACTTCAATACTACTACCTGCATCTTGTCCAATCTTATCACTTTCTTCTAATTCATCCCTTTGGTATAAGAAACCGTGATCAGCCGTAATATACACATTCGTTCCGCTTAAATCATCCCGAATTATTTTAACTAAGTCATACAATTGATTTAATGAAGTTTCTACTGCATTAAATGTATAGACTTCTGTTGATGCCTTATCTCCCATTGCATCAATCGTATCGTGATAGATATATATGAGCTTTTTACCCTTAAAGGTTTCTCTTCGCCCTGCTTTATTCATTGCTAGTACATCTTGAAAATGAACAGCAATGCTTTCATCCACTTTAGATTCAATAATCTTTTTCCGATTTTCCAAACCAGAGGAATCTTTTCCATCAACAAATACCCTTGCATTTGAATCTATGTCTATTTCTTTGTGTGGTAGGAGTGAAGGCATCCCAAGTTTTGTAATAGAAGGCACTACTCCAAGTAATGTTTCCACATCACAAACACCCATTGTCTCGGTATTAAGGCGGTCGGCCAACTCAACACCTATTTCATAACGCATCGCATCTGAAACAATAACAAAAACTCGTTCCCCATTTCTAACTTTAGAATCAATGAATGAAGAATAAAAGTCTTGTTGATTTTTGATACCGGGTAATGACCAGTCCTGCGTCATTTCGGACTCAACCGCTTGGGACCAATGGGAACTTAACTCACCCATATACCAGTTTGTATATAGATTTTCTACCAGCATTTTTAACTTTTTCAATAGATCATGATTACTTTCTTCATCATAAGCCACATAAAACTTACGGTAATATGTATCCATTGAATGATATTCATTTACATATGCTTGATACAAATCAATAGCCCGGCCTTGTGGGATACCTTGACGATGTTCTTTATAAAACTCATGAATTTTAACAGTATAGTAAAGTGCCTCATATATTGAAGCAAATTTATCATAGTAATGCTTAGCTCTTCTCAATTTAATAAGTTTCGTGTATTCTTCATAATCCTCAAGCTGTGTAACCAACCCATTAGCTATGTAAATGATGATTGCTCGATCGAGATATGGGAAAGTATCCGCCTGTTTGAATGCTTCAATAGGCAAATTATTCACTAAGTTCGAAAGGTGGATTTCCTGCTCAGCCATTTCAGCATATTCATCGAATACCATATAGTCAGTCTTATGGTGCATCCAATGGTCAATAAACACAACAGCATTTGTTTTATTTCGATTGGATATAAAATCACCAAGCTCATTTAGATTTTCTTCTCCAACCGATTGACTGAATGCCGTTACTACAAGATGGATGAATAATGTTTTTAGACTCTTCTTCTCCCGTTCATAACCATAGTGATTAGAAACATAATTCCAGAACACTTCAATATCAAAAAACTTCTCCAAAAGGGAAAGGTATTTATTCTCATTGTCATCCAGAGTATCTATTAGCACAGCCTTTAATACCTCTTCAAAATCGGGTGTTCTAACGTTACATAAAACACTCATAATAGAAAGTTCAATGATTCCCTCTGAATAGGTTTCTATATTTAATGCTGAAAACTTTCTAAAACGCTCCTTATTATTAAAGAAACGTTCATACTTTTTGATTACCGCTCGAAGTGATGGGTCTATATTCAATTCACTTAATATAAGTGATATTCGATCTGCATAGAATGTTTTTGAATAAAAAACTGTATCTGCTAACCAGTTGTCTTCCACACCCAATTCCATATTTGTATAAATCAAGTAAGAAGACGCAGGATCTTCTTCTTCTAGCAAATACTTAGTCTGAAACTGGTTACGGTCCGTAAGCGTATGAACCTTTACTTTATTAACGGTAAGCTGTTCAATGTCCTCAGTAAACTCATTATCTTTATCCACCCAGAACACAATCTTCCGTTGTTCCCCATCTTTTAATGGCTCATTGAATATATCAGATAATGCAGCTTCGATTTGATTTATGTTCATTCCCTTCACCTACTTTCTATTTACATTATAGTGCAAAGATACACCAGCAAAACACTGATGTATCTCCGTTAGAGTTAATTAAATTTTTGCTACAAGTCCCTTAAATTTTTCATAATTCACTTTAACACCATCATCTAAATCAATTTCAATTTGCATGTCTGCCATATGATGTAACAACTCATCATATGCTTTTAATTCATCAATTTTCTTTTCAAGAGATTTCAGTTCTTTATTAGCATTACTAATTTCCTTTTGTGTTGAATCCCCTTCAATGATATTAAGTAAATCATTCTTTTCTGCATCTAGGCGAATCTGATAGTCATGTAAATAATCTGTTCGGATACGAGACAAAGTCGTTTTGTCATAACGGTGCATATATATTAGACAATTAAACGCCTTCTCTTTGCCTGAGGTAAACAACCAATAAATTGGTTGCTTATTGTAGCTTTTTACATGTTCTTGATAGAAGTCTTCCAAAAAGTAACGTCGTAACGTTTCTTTAGCCGTTTCGCCCTTCTTTCTGCCAAGTGCATTCGCTACAAAATCCAAATTCTCATTAAGAGTTTTCTCACCAAAAGAAATACGAACAAATTCTACAAATCTAGTTACAATATCGTCATCAAAATATGCTCCTGAAAGTATCGGAAGTATATTGTCCTTGTCAGCAGAAAATGTCTTGTATTGTGAAGTGTCAAATTCACCACCAGCATAAATAAGACCTTCTTTGTCTAACGAATAACGACCAAATGTGCATCCAATTACATACGAGATGAAACTCTTTATATCACGTTCCAAATCTGCTTTTTGTACGCTAATATCCTTTTCCTCAACTTCAGGAGTAACTTCATCATTTAATCCATATACATTAATAAAAATTCTATTTATTTCTTCCTCGTTATATTTTAATTTTGTAAATATCTCATCGGTTAGGTAATTCCATTGTTTGAAAGACTCCTCTATACTCCCAGTTTCTTTGTAAGTAATTAGAGGGTGTTGTTTAAATCCCCATGAACTCTCATAAGAATTCCAATCTCTTTCCGCAATTTTAATATTTTCTGCTACTAACTTTTCTACTTGTTGTTTATGAGACGGGTCAACTTTATATGGAATTAGACCAATTACGCCACAACTATAGTTAATAGTAGGATTGATAACATTTAAAATTTCTTGAACCACTTTTGTATTTAACAGTCCTAATACATATAATCCTGATTCATCATCTTCTTTAAAGTACAAGCAATTAGAAGCAGTATCTAATATGAATCCCTTCTCAAAATATCTTGCAGAGAATTTATATGAAGTAACTAATGTCCATGAGATATGAGGTTGAAAGAAATACTGGGGGCTCCTTACAGCCGACTTCGGATTCTCCTTTATTTCCTTTCCATCATCTTCCCACAAAACAATTTGGTTTTTATTTCCATACCACCTTCTAAAAGTTCCACCCTTATCAAGAACTCCCCATTTTTTATTGCTTTCTATGAAGTCTTGAGAACTCGAAGCGTCGAATTTGATTTTATTAATATTTACCTCATACCAATCTCTAATATACCTCTTCCCATCTCCTGAGGACATTCCGAATTTTGGAATAAACTCTTCAGATATACCATCGTTCTCAAGAAATATATCAGTAAATTTATTAGTTACCCAATATGCAATAGGGTTCCCAGGAATTTTACAGAAATCTTTTTGCTTAGCAGTATGATGTCCAAGATTTTCAAAAAACCATTTTTCTTTTTGTTCAATACTATCTACCGCACCTTGTTTTATAAATAGTCTTCTATAAACACCTTGGTAATTATCAATATGGGCCTTTGAGATAACAAAAGTGGTTGTTCCAAAATCAGACCCAAATACGCCTCTTCCCAGATGTATCATATTTATAAAAGTATTATTACTTATTAAATTTTCCCGTAACTTTTCATAACTTTGAATGAACATCCAAACCGGAATGTTAATCATAGATATATAACCTGTATTTTTACATAATGAAAGTGATTTTTCCATCAATACCGTACTCAAATCAGACTTTGTATTTGGATAGTTACTTTTTAGATACTTTGTAAGTTTTGTGTTCATTCCTTTACTTCCCATATACGGGGGATTTGTACAAACAACGTCAAATTTATGACTTAAAATTAATGATTGCTTTAGTAATGAAGGCAAATTCATCTCAACTTTTTGTTTATCAATCATTTCAACTAGGTCTACCTGTTCATTAACATACTCATTAAATCGGTGTTCAAGTAAATCATATTCAAAGAGATCTATTTCCAATATCGAACCATATTCTTTAGCATCTATGAAGGCATCACGAATGGAAAAAAGGTTATCTCTAATTTGATAATTATCTCTAGCAACATTTAAAATCATTTCGTCTGTTAACCAATTACTTTCTTGAATTGCATAAACATTTGGTTGAATTGACTTTCTAAATATCCTTCTTGATTTTCCCCTAGCTTTCATCATTACTGCAAAAGAAGCCAATTGTGCTGCTCGATTGTCCACGTCCAACCCAAATAAATTTTTTTCTATAATTAATTGTGGAATTTCACTTTCCACATATCCTTTTTCAAGGTACATATCATAAAAAACATCGAAAGCATATACAAGTATGTGTCCACTACCGCAGCATGGATCAAGAAAGGTTATTTCTTCAGGATTAACATTCTTATAACGGATTTCTTCTAGTTGTTTAATTACATTATCTTCTTGTTCTGCATCATCCAAATAATGCCTCCATTCTGTTCTTAGATGACTACCAGGATAACTCTCTATCCAAATACGTCCCAGAGAGTTCTCGACCATGTATCGGACAATCCAATTAGGAGTAAACAACTGAGTTGCAGCAGGAAGTGTGTCCTTTGTTATTTTGATATTTTTTTTAAGATTAGCAAAAACTTGGTCCTTCTCCTCCGCAATATAATACTGATAAAGCCATCCAATCACTTCAATTTCCTTCCAGTTATCTTCAGGTATAACTTCAGTATTTGTCATATGTCGAACAAATGAATCCGTAGCAAGAAGACCTTCTGGAAACAGGATTTCTGTATAATCATCAATTGTTTCAAACATAAATGGCATATAACGATTTAGGTCATTACAATGTTTTATTATAAGATATTTAAACAATTCCTCTGAACTGTTATTCATTTTTAAATCATATATATATTCCTTGTCCAAATCTAAATCTAATGACAGTGCTTCTTTCAGCATATCTGGCTCTATACTGTCTGCATTAGTAGATGAAAGCACCCTTACTTTCGTTGGTAAATAATCATTTACCTCCATATAGCGTAAGGCAGTGAAACGGTTAAACCAAGTATAGGCAACCTCCTCCATAACTCGCTTGAATCCAATTTGACCAATGCGATCAATCAACCTATCTCTTTGAATCTTTTCTTCCTTTGAAAGCTGTCTGCCATCTATAAAGATGGCATCTGAGCTTTCAATGTCTGCTTTTTTTATGTTATCTTCTGTAATTCCTATCTTCATTGCTCTTGCTTCGACCTTTTTCAATAGCTCTCTTCGTGCATTCGTAGCAAAAGTCTTGAGTGCAGTTTTATTCATCCATTTCACCCCATTACTCAACAAACTCAATTTGTTTATTTTCTTTAATAATCTGTTTTAGCTTACTGGATAAAGCATTGATGTACTTATCGACATCATCTTCTGTAGTTAATGTTTTAACATTAACCAGCTTTGTTACTTTTACTGGTTGCTTTTGAATGGTCGGCTCTACAGGCGATATAGGAGGATCAACTACTTCACCATCAGGACGTTTTCTTTGTTCTTCTTCCTTTTTACGTTTCCATTCGGCAATTTCCCGCTCGATATGCCCCTCCATTTTTTCCTTGAAGCTGGTGCTTTGAGAAACTGTTGCGTCAACTTTATAAATATCTGTAAATGTATTTACATTAGCATTAAGTTCTTGATAGTAACGAGTTACTCGTTCTTTCGTTTCATTGGATACACCATATTGTGATGTCAATAATGATAAGTAATCACTATCATCTTTTAGTTTTTTATGAGCATTTTCTCTCTTCTCATTAAGGACATTATTAATTTGTTCATCCATTGCATGAATAAGCTCTGGAATGTCCTTTATCTTTTTGTAAGGTATAGGATCCTGAAGAATAGACTGGAGCTTATTAATAAATCCTTCTACCTCTGCACCCATCAAATAAGATTTACTTTCATCATATTTTCGTAAGGCTGCCAATCCATCATCAAAGATCTTTTTCTGATCAGTACCGAAGAAACTTTTGACATAGACGATGTCCTCTTCCCAATCAAGTAAGTCATCTTCTAACTCCTTCAATTTATTGAAATAAGATACATTGTCTAAGCCACTGTGGAACTGCTCAAAGTATTCTAATCCTTTGTCAAGTAAGCTCATACCAGGATACTTTCTACCCTCATAACGGGCTTTGTACCCCTTGATTTCGTCTATCTGTTTTTCAACAAGTAGTCGAATGTCCTTCAATAGTCCATCTTCATCATCAGCTAAATCTGTTTTATTAAAAACATCCTTACAAATACTTTTAGCTGTTTTAATTAATTTTTCGTCAACTTTTACCCTCTTCAACACAATAGCTTTGTCGGCTTCCTGTGTCTTTGTAAAAATCGTTACAAGCGTATTAACATTATCTTCAGGTTCCAAGTATTCTGCATTATACCGAATTCGAATACGTTGTTCTTTTAATAAATGTGCAATCATTCCTGCTATATCAAGCGTCTTCCAACCATATGGCTTATCTCCGAAACGGTCGAATAAAATTTTAATTCGTACCTGCTTTTTCAAGTCGTCTTGTAAGCTGATAAAATCAGACACTTCACGCTTTGCCAGCTCATTTGGATTTACCTTCAAAGTTTCTTCAAAAGACAATTGTTCATCATCTGAAGCAAGGATTGAAATTAAGGCCCTCTCATTATCTAAGTGTTCCTTTACATAACTGAGTTTTGTATAGACATTATCGACTAACATCGTAAAGGCAACATTTATTTTCTCACGAACAGTCGCTCCTTTAATTTCTACCTTATCCCCATTAATAAAGAAGGCACTATCTTTAATTGCATCCTCTAAAAGCTCACGAACCCTTCTTCTACGTTCACGAACTTCCGCTTGTTTATTATTCAAGATATTTTGAATGTTCTCAGGAAGTTGCGTAATATTCGTTTTCTTACGGAATTCCTCAATACGCAACGCTTCCCCAATTTCCTCGATATAGGCCTCATTACCACCAAGTTTAATGATCATTTCCCCATTACCCGAAGTCATCATCATTAATTCTTGCTCGGACTTTTGGTAATGATCTGATAGTGGAGAAAGAATTTGCATTCCTATATTGGATGTTTGGTTTCCATAGTTTTTCTCATCCATTTTCTGATTGTAGGCAAATGAGTATTCACTGTTGTAACGGAAACGCTTTTCATCATATACGTCTTGGAAAATATAGTTTGCTAACTCCCGCTTAACAATGTCCTCATCTATATTTAGGGATTTGATTTCTCTGTTAATGTCTTGCTCGTCATCTGTTAAAAAGATAAAATTATCCCCATTTTTCTGTACCAACGTTTGGGAAATTAGCTTACGTAAAGAAACTTTAATTTTCTCTTTAAGCTGTAACTTATCCTCATCAATATGAGTAACCATTAGAGTAGCAATATTATCGAGATTTGCTGGCAGTTCTTTTACATATTTAATCATGAATAGAACCTTTAATAGATCAATGTTAAAATCATCATCTTTTAGGGCTGGATTTTCATAGGCACCTTCGATAACTCTTGAAATGGATGGATTCAAAAATTCCTTTATCGTGTCATAAAAGGCATAGAAAGGTATAAGTGTACCTTCTTCAGAATTCTTATATTGAAGACCAGCTTCTTTAAATGCTGATAACATGGAGCGTTCCCCTTCAGATAAATGCTTACCAGAAGAACCATGTTTCCTTACTTGCTCAAAAACGTTTTGTAACAACTTAAATTGATAAGGCATGAAAGGATACACATCTGCGAATTCCTGTTCATTATCAAACCCACGTAAATCCGCTGTGCTTTCTCTGAAACTAATTAGATTCTTTAAAATAGCACTTTTTTCAGGATAAAGAACCTTCAATTTGTCATTAGCAAAATCCTTTTTCAAAAGGATACGCTTTTTGATAACTTCATCAACCGAGATGGATGATAGAGAGAGTCTTGTATCGAATCGCCCTTGGATACGGGAGAAGTCATCACCTTTAACTTTAATTATGCTATCAATACTCTCTTGAGAAGTAACCATAATCCAAACCTTACCCTTACAGTGGGTTCCAAGGTCTTCAGCCACTGTCTGCAAATTCAACATCAAACTACGGTTATCACCGATGTATTGGCCGATCTCATCCACTAGGAAAATAAGGTGAAAGTTTTTCCCCTTACTATTGATGTAATCATTTACGTCTTTCGCAAACTTTTCGATACTAATTTCGAAATTATTTACACCATTCTCAAACCAATTTCGAGCAGACTCTTCCGTCATATCAGTTACTTTCGTTAAGGCACCAATGACAAAATCTGCATCAAAGTAAAAACTATTACGACGTTCTTCCCATGCTTCACCAGCCAAAGACTTAAATTCCGCTTTAAATTCCTCATAGACTCCCTGTTTATCTAGGTACTTCTCCATCTCAGCTACTCCAGGTATATCTCCGAAGTAGCCACGATGCTCATAAAAAACCTTCATGAAGACACGGAGAATTGCGTCTTCTTTTGATTTGTTATCGAGTGAACCTTTTGAATCTATGTTGAACAGAATGACTTCTGTTTCCACATCAGCCGTTCTTTGCATATTCGCATATACAAGAGGGTCTTGTACTTTTTCTTGAAAGAAATCTATTGCTTGTTTACCTTTCACCTTCTTATTTTCAAGTAAGTAAGCAAGGATCTTTAGAAAGTGTGATTTACCAGAACCAAAGAATCCAGAAATCCAAACACCCATCTTATCTGTTACACCATTAATCCCTTTTTGATAATTCTCATAAAACTTAGAAAGGTGTTTTTGCAGCTCACGGGTAACAACATACTCGTCCAATTCCTGATAAATATTATCTTCATCTTGTTGAGCTACTTTAATGACTCCACGAATATCACGTTCAATGTCTTTTTGAAACATATCTTTAATAATCATCTAATTTCCCCCTATCACTTTTAATCGACTAATCGAAAAGCTCGGTAATAATTATCATCCTTAAATTTTCCAAACAATTGTAATGATTGCCCATCATATTTTCCAGGAAAAAACATGATAACAGGAACATTGTCCAACACTTCTTGTAAGTTATTTAAAATATTGTGGGAACGAACAAATGGATAAACCTTACCTATTCCAGTGAGGAACACCACATTATAGTCTCCCATTTGTTCCTTAATTTTTCCTAGAAACACTTCTGGCTTAGCAAATGTCGTCATCGCTTTAAACAATTGATCTTTTCCTTGACGTTCTTCCATTTCAAAGATTCGGTCAAAGATCCTTTTATCCTTTGTAATTTCTAACAGCATCTTATACAAATCAAACTCAATAATTCTACGGTTCGATCCTTCATAACCAAATTCTTTCTTAATATGCTTAATATAATCCCTTACCACAAGTTCATCTTGCGGCTCGTAGTCAAATACGTAAAAGCTAATTTCATTGCCAAGGCCACGTCCCTCTATGAACTTATCCTCTTTAATTTTCGGTATTATCTGATCCAATCTTGCATTCAAATTTGCCACATATTTACCCCCTACTCACCCATTGCACGTATATAACGAGCATCACCAATTTGAGTGAGATGATTCTTTATCTGTTCATCAATGATTAGCCTGTCTAACTCTTTACCTTTTCTGGTTCTTAACATTCCGCTTTCATACAATACTTGCATGTAAGCCCTTTTTAACTTTTCAATATTAATATCGCTCCAACTGGCTACCTTTTCACTTTGTTCCGCCTTAGAGGTGAAGAAGAGATTAATGTCCTTCTTTTCTATTAGATAGTCATTATTATGTAGCTTTTCCCCTATTACCTCATCCATGAATTCAAAGAATAGCAAATCAGTCTTCATAATGGCATATAGGTTAAGGGTTTTTCCCGTTTCAATGGAACCTTCTAACATTAAAGCAGCAAGTGTTTCATCAATAGCTTCTGCCCTTTTCATAACGGAAGATAAAGCTCTGTTGATTCTCCCTTGATTATTAAATTGAAACAGATTTTCTTCTTTTATTTTTTTTCTTATTTCATCTTTAGCTAAGCCCTGTTGTTTCAACTTTATAACCTGTTTCAACTCAAAAAGTAAAAAGGATGCCCCATTCAAACTTGAAGAATATTCTAATTCCATTGTCATTCAATCAAACCTTTCAGACAAGACTATTTTCCTATTTATTTCCAGTATCTTACCTACCACAGCTAACCGCCTTTTACCACATTGCTGCTGTACTACTTTTGTGAACTCATTGTCCTTTATTAGTTTTTCTTGATTATGTTGATATAAATTTTTAATTCCATCTATTAGCTCATTCTCTTTTATCTCTTCCTGCCAATAGGAATCCACTAACCTATTCAAATCAACAGCCAAATCTCTCTGCGTACGGTAGAACAACTTCAATTCCACAGATTTCACCTCTACGATAAATCTTACTTAATTTTTATTTTAGTCTTATTCTACTTGGAACTCAACGGAAAAGGTAGGCTTGTTTCACTATTTAAACTTTCTGTTAACATGTTCCCTTCAACTAAATAGAGAAAATATCCTTTTCAGTTTAGTACCACTAGAACAGCATATTATTGAAACATGAATTAGCCTCAAACAATAAGAATATGTATACCCAGGTTAAATCCCCCCTTACTGACATCTGTTACTTTCATAATAAAGTATTACGGGGTAGAGAAGGGGTGGGGCGCAAAACCCAAATAACCGAAGGGAGGTCAAATGCTACACCTCCCCAGAATTTTTTTAAAAAAATTTCACCTATATTAAGGACTTTTATACTAGTTATGTAGATTATTAAAGAATAATAGAGAAAAATTGAATATGTATTCGAATAGTGTTACTTCATTTCTTGATAAAATTGCAGAGCCCTTGACACATTGTTTCATCACTTCTAAGCGAAATAGTGTCTATTTCTACTCTTAATTATAATTAATATTAGAAATCAGCTGAGATCACTACAAATCATTTACGAGATATTGTAGAAGAAACAAGGGTCTAGACCTCAAATAATATTTGGGGGAATTATCAATGAATATCGAGCGAATTTTCAAAGAAGATACAAACATCACAATTCAAGATACTTTAAAATCCATGGTCAACGATATGATTGACAGTTTAATCAGCATTTACTATTCTCAAGATAAGGTGAACACTACTACATCTCATGTAGAAAGGAAAGATGTGGCATGAGATGTGCAGTATATGTAAGGGTTTCAACAGATAAAGAAGAACAGAAATCCTCTCTTGGAAATCAAAAGGATCTTTTCATTAGATATATTTCTGATCGAGGTTGGGATATCCATAACTTTTATGTTGATGTGGAAAGCGGAACAACAGAAAAGCGTCCACAGTTACAACAATTAATAGCGGATGCAAGAGCTAAGAAATTCGATGTGATACTGGCTAAGGAACTTTCACGTCTGGCACGTAATGGTCGCCTATCCTATGAGATTCGTGATATTGCTGAACAAAGCAAGATCCATATCATTACCTTAGATAATGCCATAAACACATTAGAAGGTAATGGGCAAATGTTTGGTATTTATGCCTGGATGTATGAACAGGAATCACAAAGGACAAGTGAGCGAGTCAAAGCAGCTTTAAGGAGCAGTGCACAAAAGGGATTATTCAAAGGATCCAATCCTCCTTATGGTTACATTTTAGAAGATAGGAAACTTCGGATAAGCCCTGATGAAACACCAAACATCGTTAGACGTATCTTTAGAGACTATCTTTCAGGTAAGGGCTTTGATCGCATCGCAAAGGAATTGTATGAAGAGGGATTTCCAACACCTGGACAAGTAGCCGGAAAGAAAAACGCCAGTGATAAGTGGCATGGTTCAACGGTTAGGACAATTCTAGAGAATCCACATTACACTGGGGATTTGGTTCAAGGACGGACCACGACTAGAAGTGTCACAAATAAAAATCGGGACCAAGTTGATTCAGGAAAGTTTATTATTGTCCCTAATACTCATGAGGCAATTATATCGAAAAACGATTTTGAAGCCGTCCAGCAATTAATAAAGAGTAGAAAAAGAACACGTCCTCAGGCAGAAATGCATCTATTTACTAATACTGCTTACTGTGCAGATTGCGGACGTGGAATGCATTATAAAAAGAACTGTAAGGGTTATTTGTGCGGGAATTACAACAAACATGGTATAAAAGCATGTAGTGATCATTTAATTAGAGAAGCTGATTTAAAACTAGCTATTCTAAATGACTTAAAAAATCTCGCCTCGGTTTTGGACAATCAGGAAATTTTGCAAACCCTTGAAGCCAAACTGAATCAACAGAAAAAGAATTCAGAAAAGCAAATTAGAGACTTTGAGAGGGAATTAGACCGACTGAAACAAAAGAAAAAGAAGTCTCTCAATTTATTTATTGACGAAAAAATCTCCAAAGCAGACTATGATGATTTCATAAATGATATTAATAACCAGATGAATAGTATCAATTCTAGGATTAAGCAATTGAAATGTTCTCTTGAAGCCAATAATGATGAATTAGCATTCAATGAAGTTAAACAACAGTTAGATGCATTTATTGAATTTCAAGAATTAACTCCGGAAATACTTCACCGCTTTATTGAGAGAATTGAAATAAAAGCAGATGGTAGTCCGAGGATCTTTTACCGATTCTCGAACCCATCTGCTCTTTATTTAATTAATTCTATCAACGCACAGCACTCCACATGCATCGTATGCGGGAACAAATCAACCGGCTGCACTTGGTCCAATGTATAACCGAATTGTTCGAGTTCCTTGACATCGACTGCAAATGATTCTGGGTTGCAGGAAACATAAACGATCCGCTTCGGCTGGGATCGGCCGATCTTTCGCATTACTTTACCGCCTGCGCCGGAGCGCGGCGGATCCAGCAATAGCAAATCAGGAGTTCCCAGCTGGTCCAGTACACGATCAATGCCATATCTTGCGTTTTCAGCCAGGAAGTATGTGTTGTCAATGCCGTTATCTGCTGCATTTCGTTTCGCAGATTCAATGGAGCTTTCCACGATTTCGATGCCGGCAAGCTTTTCCACCCTGCTGGCAAATGGAAGGGAGAAGGTCCCCACTCCGCAGAACAGCTCCAGCATTTTTTCATCTTTCTTCGGCTGGGCCATTTCAAGGGCAAGGTCGATCAGTTTCTGAGCCTGTACCGGATTCGTCTGGAAGAATGTATCGAACCAAAGACGATAGCGATAGCCTCCGATTTCATCATAAATGAAATCACGTCCCGCCAAGACATGTGTATCCTCTGACTGTGTACGGTCAGCCCAATCCGTATTGACAAGCCATAGCAGACTTTTCACCTTTGGATGTTTTTCCTCGATTCGCTGCTTTAAATCCTCTACCGCTTGTGCCAATTCCCCATCAGGAGTTTCTGTCGCAAACAGCCCCAGCATGATTTCGCCCGTGATGAACGACTGCCTTACCATCAAATGACGAAGCAGACCTTCGTGTTTCTCTTTGTTATAGCCGCTCAATCCATGATCTTTGGCCCATGCCGCCACTTCCATGACGGCATCCTTCATATCGCCGCCAGCGATCAGACATGTTTCAAGCGGGATGATATTGCGGAAATTCCCCTGTTCATGCAAGCCCATCGAACCATCCGCAGCAAATGTGAACTCCATCTTATTGCGGTAATGCCATGGATTGTCCATGCCGATGGTGTCCTTCACCAGTGCAGGATCAAAGCCCTGACCGATCAATGATTCCTTCACATGAGCTGTTTTTTGTCTTAACTGTCCTTCGTATTGCCAGTGCTGCCATGCACAGCCGCCGCAAAGATCAAAATGAGGGCATGGTGCCGGAACACGTTCCGGACTGGCCTCCATTACTTCCTCCAAAGCAGCTTTTGATCTTTTCGCATGCGGCCAAGCTACCGTTGCCCGCACTTTTTCGCCTGGCAATGTTTTGGGGATTGTCAGTTTCACCTTACGCGGCTTATCCTGTCCTCTATCGATCCATACTGCGGCCTGGCCAGACCCTTTATTGTCTAAATGGCTGATTTCTGTTTCCATGACTCTTGGTTCCATGATTTCACGTGCCATCTTCATTTTACTTTTCCTCCTTTCTTACGGAATCGATTAATCTATCATATAATGAAAGGTAATTTCTTAAAATGATTCCTATACTTTTTTATCATGTTTTGCCGCTGGATGCCAGATAAATATTTCAACGGCTTTCCTAGGAAGTATCGTCAAAATATCGGCTTATAAAAAGATGCAGCTCAAAAAATATCTTAAAATAAAAAAAGACTCGATCCGGATTAAGGAATCGAGCCCTTTCAAGTGAAGGATCAAGGATATTCAATCGGGGTGCCAGGTCCGATCGGCAGCCCAATCCACATCCAAATCAGCATCATCACCACCCAGCCGAGGCTGAAGACAATGGAGTACGGAAGCATCGTCGAGACCAGCGTCCCGATTCCGACCTTCTTATCATATTTTTGAGCGAAAGCGATGACGATGGCAAAGTATGGCATCAATGGGGAGATGACATTTGTGGTTGAATCCGCTATTCTGTACACCAGCTGTGTGAATTCAGGTGAATAGCCTGACAGCATCATCATCGGGACGAACACAGGGGCCATGATCGCCCATTTAGCAGAAGCGCTGCCGATGAACAGATTGATGAAGCCAGAAACGACAACGAAGGTCAGGATCAGGGGAACTCCTGTAAAACCAGTAGCATCAATGAAAGCTGCACCTCTTACTGCCAAGACAGTACCAAGGTTCGATTCATTGAAATAAGAAACGAATTGAGCCGCAGCAAAGGCTAAGACGATGTACGACCCCATCGTTGCCATTGTTTCCGATAATTGATCTGCGACATCCTTATCATTTTTGATTTCTTTTGTGAGCAGCCCATAAACAAGACCCGGGATAAAGAATACGATCAGGATGACCGGAACCAGCGTATTCAAAAATGGTGCGTCGATGATATTGGCTTCTCCCGCCCGCAATGGTCCCCATGAAGGAATGACAAGCAAGGCAATCCCTATAAGGGTAAGGAGAAATGCAATTAGTGCTCCCCATAGACCCTTCTTCTCTTGCGACCTGAGGTAATTGACATCTTCATTTACACTGCCTTTATAAGTGCCTAAACGAGGTTCCACGATTTTATCGGTGACCCATGTACCTAAAATTGTGAGCAGGAAAACAGACGCGAACATGAAGTAAAAGTTCATCGCATAATTGATACCCTCCGCATATTCCGGGCTGATAATCGCCGCCGCGTCCTGCGTCATGCCTCCAAGCAGCGGATCAAGCGAAGTCAGCAGGAGGTTTGCACTATAGCCGCCGGATACCCCGGCAAATGCCGCAGCCAGACCAGCCAATGGATGGCGCCCAAGCCCTGCGAACAACACCGCTCCCAACGGAGTCAGCACCACATATCCTGCGTCAGCTGCCATACTGGACATGACACCGCCGAATACCAAAGCTGCCGTCATCAATGTACGCGGAACAGATGTCACAAGCCCGCGCAAAGCCGCACTGATCAATCCAGAGCGTTCTGCAATCCCGATACCAAGCATCGTTACCAGCACAGTCCCAAGCGGTGCGAAATCGGTAAAATTTGTTACCGCACTTTCGAACAGATAGAGAATCCCTTCTGCGTTCAGCAGATTTTTGACCGCGATTGTTTCCCCTTCATTGACCGGGTCTTCTACACTGACCCCGATGGCAGAAAAAACCGCGGATAAAACAACAACAATCGCCGCAAAGATGAAAAACAATGTTACCGGATGAGGAAGTTTATTCCCGACACGTTCGATACCATTCAAAGCACGCATGACGAAACCATTCTTTTGTGACTGTTCCACGTTTTAATCCCCCTATTCAGACTAGATTAAAAATTCAAACAATCGTATGAAAATAACACCCTAAGTATAGACAAGAGCTCCCATGAATGAAATAGGCAAAATAGCCAGTTGTAGGAGCTGCAGCTATACATGAAAAAGACCTAGCATCCGGAAAGATCACTTCACGAACACCAGGTCTAAATCAGGATATTCATTTACTTTGCATATCTGTGCTGAGCCAGCTTAATTCCTTCCGCCGCGCGTGTTGGATCTTGCCTTTCCTCTTCTTTGTTCATCCGGCTTCTTACCCTCGCCATTCTTTTTCTCCCTCGGAGCATAGGAGTCTTTTACCATGGAATACCCCTCCTCATTGAATTGGTACAGGGTTAGGATTACCGTAATAGAGCGTGTTATACAGGCTGCAGGTCCGGGCGGCCGGTGCTTTTTTGCACGTATTCCGCCCGGCATCCATAGATCATATCACCTTCCTTCAAAAGGACAAATATCCCCATTTGGTTGACTCCCTACTCCCGTCTCCTTATTACCAGCAATGAAGCAGCAGGTAAAATAAACAAAACTAACGGAATAGCCCATATCAGGGATTTCTTGATAAACAAATTCCGTTCATAATCACTGGCTAAGAATGGCTTCTCAACTTGGTATCCCCCGTCTTTAGTTTGGATTCGAATGTCCTTTACCTGGACCAAGTTATCTTTTTGTTTTAAATCAAGCCAATCCCCATTGACCTCATTCAGACTTTTGACGACTTCTTTTAAACCATCAAGTCCAAGATAAGGATGGTAAAAAGCGGATAAATATGATTGGCTGTATTTTGATCCAGTTTCTATTTTAGCGTTCAATTTCTCCATGGCTTTGGCATCGCCTTGCTCGATATAACCCAAAGTCTCTGGATACAAAATCATACCATGCAGGAAATCGGGTTTCGATTCATGCATGGGGGCATACTCGCTTTGCCATGTTGAATCAGTAAGCTGCAATTGCCCGACATAAGAAGAGAAATGTTTAGAGACTATACGATATCCTTGCTGGGAGATTGCATAGTGCGGCGCCTCAAAAGCAATCGGATATAAATCATGTGCAACCAGCTCCTCCACACCGCTTCTGATTGCATTTTCCATATATCCCTTCTCGTATTTTTCTCCTTTCTTTACAAATTCATCATACTCCTCAGCAGTTGAAAAATCCGATCTTTGCTTCGCTTTATCTTTGGCTGGTTGATAAATGGGCCGATCATTCTCCGCATCCCAAAATTCAAATCCCTCTCCTGTCTCTGAGCTGCGGTATTGGTGCTTGTAACCATGCATGATGATACTTGCGCCGTTTTCTTGCATATACCGCAATGTATCCACTAATTTCGGCGAATCAGAGAGATGAACAATTTTGTCTTTATTTTCATATACAGGAATCACCGCAACCATATACGGGATATTTTCCTTCTTCAAATATTCAGCTTGTTCCCGCAATAATTCCGGATCTGCCATTGGATGCACATCCTCCAGTCTCAGATATTTGACGGTCCCCTTGCTCCCGTCATTCAGAAAAAGACGAAACGACTCCGTGACTACCTCCCCGAAAGGGTTATACAGATTCTGCCCGGAAAAGTAATAATCATCTTCCGCATTCACCACAAGAGGCAATGATCCGCTGCCATCCGCTTTATATCCAAACCCCGAGACCTCTGCATCGTCTGCAGATACCTCATAAACAATGCGATCTTCAGAAAGATCCTGAACTAAATCATTTTTTGGCAACGCAACTTGGTTGACCAGGGCCTCCCCCCTTACATCCAACCATGGCAGCCTCTCCTTGAATTGCTCTGCATTATGTCCGATGGCATAGAATGCTCCTTTGTAATCATCGATGGCACTTTTCATATGGTGCGATAATGTCTTCTTCCCCGCCCCTAAATAGATAACATATTCATAATCATTCAAATTCGCTTGATCTGCTTCTTCATCTTCCATCATTTTATAATCATTTTTGAATTGACCAACCATTGTTTCCAAAATACGTATGTCTTTCATTTGTTCTTCAATTGTTTTGCTGTATAGGACCAGTACAGTATTTTCATTCCCACTAGCAAAAGAAATACCAGGAAAATCAAATGCAAAAACTGTAACGAAAACAAAAACCAGTGATACGGCAAACCCTCTTTTCAAGAACATCGCCTCTTCCCCCTGAAATATACCACCCCTAAATTTTACCATATAATTGGATGATAGATGGAAAAATCAAGCATGACTCATTTCCGCCAGATCCCCGCCTCTGATATGTTCGTATTTCTTTCGGAATACGTGTAACGGTCCTGATAAAAACGAATTGTTGGACATCTGCTTCATCCATTTATATCCTTATAAAGTCTTCTATGCTTAAACATTTATAAATCGCATAAATCAGGATGCGCTCCGATTTGTGCGGTTTTCTTTTCTGTGTTATAACCTAATTTAGTGTTTATGTTCTCGATATGGTATATATTCATTTCGGCATGCACGGAGCTAGTCAGAACGATATTTGCATGTGCACCCATATATTTAAAGATAGGGAGTGTCGATCACCTTGGTGCAACAGGATTTCACAAAAGGCCGGATCATGCAGCAGCTCATCACATTTGCCGGTCCTATCATGCTTACGAACTTGCTGCAAGTTTCCTATCAATTCATCGATAGTCTGTGGGTCGGGAATCTTCTCGGAGCGAATGCACTCGGTGCGGTGACCGTCTCTTCCACCGTTTTGTTGACGATATTGGCATTCATCCTCGGAATCAATAATACCACCTTGACGGTTTTATCCCAGCAAAGGGGCAGAGGCGACAAAAAAGGATTAAGGGACTATTTGAATGCCTTTGTTGTCGTACTCTGTTCATTATCGATATTTGTCGGTATCATCGGTCTGCTTTTCTCCCATCAAATTGTCGTCATGCTCAGCACGCCCGCCGATATGATAGACGAGGCAAAGGTTTATTTGCAAATCAACTTCCTGGGAATTTTATTTTTGATGGGCTATAACTTTATCGGCACCGTTTTAAGGGCTTTGGGAGATAGTAAAACGCCATTGAAGTTTGTTGTCATCGCCGTTCTCCTGAATACGATTCTGGATCCATTATTCATTTCCGGGTTTGGCTGGGGCATCCAAGGAGCAGCCTATGCCACTGTCTTATCGCAGGCAGTCGCTTTCCTTTTGGGTATTTGGTATACACTCCGTCACAAGCTTGCTCCATTGACTGTGCCATTCTTGCCCACGAAGGAACAAGTCGGGCTTATTTTGAAGCTCGGCATACCATCAGGATTGCAAATGATGGTCATCTATGCCGGAGTGACTGCTATCATGAGCGTGGTCAATTCCTTCGGCGGAGCGGCCGTTGCCGGATTCGGTGCTTCCCAGAGAATCGACAGCCTGATCACCCTTCCTGCCATGGCATTGGGCACAGCCGTCAATAGTATGGCGGGGCAGAATATCGGTATCGGTCGCTGGGACCGGGTTAAAGAAATCGCTAAGTACGGAGCCCTGTACAATTTAGCCATCATGCTTGTAATCGCTGTCCTTGTGTTTGTACTGGCAGGACCGCTGACCAGCTTATTCATCGAGGAAAAAGATGCTGTCTCATTCGGTACCGACTATTTGATGATTATTGCATTCTTCTATCCATTCATCGGACTCAATTTCATTTTGAATGGCATTGTCCGAAGCTCAGGCGCCATGTATCAGGTACTGATCCTCAACATTTTATCTTTTTGGCTGCTGCGATATCCGCTGACTTATATCTGCTCTTCCCTGATTGGGCAAAACGGTATTGCATTGGGCATGGGGATCAGTTTCATCCTCAGCAGCATCTTCTCTTTTTCCTATTATAAATGGGGAAAATGGGATAAGAAGCAGTTGTTTACCGATGAAACACGCTGAAGCAATGACAAAAAAGCAGCTCAAGTTTTTCAAAACTTTGAGCTGATTTTTTCATAGGCTAAAGAACAAATAAACATGCCATGGTTCCTGATGCAAGCTGCCTTCATAACCAAATTTTTGACAGCTAACTTCCCTTTTCTTTTTATCCGTACTTTCTTTCCAAGAATAGCTGTCTGACCTTCTCATCCACTTTGATAATTATTGCAATATCAGCTGTCCACCTCAAGGTGAAACATCCCTATCCGAAACCGATGAGTCTAACATAATTAAATAGCTTTAGCTGACAAATTTCAACTACATTCCATTGGACGTCAAAAATTCAATCAGCTTCCTGCCTGCCTTGGACATATATTTGTCCTTTGTCCATACGACTGCCGGCTTGGCTCTTAGAAACGGTTCCCGGATTGTCATCACCTTGAACTTCCCATCATAGGCCTGATGTATTTCGGAGCGCGGAATGACCGTCATTCCCATGCCTGTCGCTACAAAGGTCAATATAGTGGAGACATCGGGACAATCCAGGACAACATTGGGGCGGAGACCTGATTTATGAAAATGGGAAAGAATATTTTCGTACAGCCCGACTCCAGATATTCTTTTGACCAAAAGCAGATCCTGCGCAGCGACTTCCTCGAGGCTGATGGAATCTTTCGGAAATCGCTGTTCCCATTGCCTTGGAATGACAGCTACGAACGGATCTTCTTCCAACGGTACGATTTCATACTGCTTTCCTTCGACTGGCAGGAACAGCAATGCAATGTCAATCACATGCTGCTGCAGCAATTCCTCTAGATAATGGGTATCGCCATTGTATATTTTTACTTATACCTTGGGAAATTCTTTATGGAACTGTGTCAGATGCGGGGCAAGATGAGAAACACAAATCGCGGAAGTCCCGACTGTGACTGTCCCGGTGATGCCTTTCCTGATTTCTGCTATTTCTCCTTTGATGGAGTCAAGGGACTGTAGCAGCTGGCTGGATCGTTCATATAAAATCCGCCCCGCTTCGGTTACCTGCCACTGCTTCCCTTCCCGGATGATCAAGGTCACCCCCAGTTCTTCCTCCAATTGCTTCAACTGGAGGCTTAGTGCTGGCTGAGCAAGGTGCAGGACTTGTGCGGCTTTGGTGATTTGTTTTTCTTCTATGATTGTTTGAAAATATCTCAGCTGACGAATATCCATAAGCTCTCCTCTTTCGTATACAATTCAGGTTTCCTAACTTCTTTAGTTATATCATATTGGAAATCCTCCTAGATAAGCCATTGTTTTGCAGTCCTTTTGCTCTTGCATGCCATACCGAATCATCCCCCCACAATGGTACCCATGCATCCAATCGATGGGCACGCTTTCCGCTTTTACGATCAGCCAAAACACCGACAGCCGGTATGTCTGGGATTTTCCTGTCCGGTGACATCGCGTTCCACTCTTATCCCTCTCCTCTTCCAGGTTTCTGATTAAAGGAAGCATCAAGGGTTATCCATAATTTGTTCTTATGCATTGCATAATTTATATATATTTTATTTATTAAATAAGGAAGCGTATACTTTTTATCTGTAGAACAAGATAAAACGTTTAGCTGAAAGGTGGGAACTGATGAAACTTATTGTTGGCATCTCCGGCGCGACAGGTGCCATTTTTGGCATTCGGATCCTGGAGCTTTTGAAAGAAGCAAATGTGGAAACGCACCTGGTGATGTCTCCCTGGGCTACAGCCAATATTCCTTTTGAGACTTCCTATTCCGTCAAGGAGATAGAAGCCATGGCTGATTTCAGCTATTCCCATAAGGATCAGGCAGCAAAGATATCAAGCGGCTCCTTCCGGACGGATGGCATGATCATCGCCCCATGCAGTATGAAATCACTAGCTTCCATTCGCAATGGACTGGCAGATAACTTACTTACACGTGCAGCGGATGTCATGCTGAAGGAACGAAAAAAACTGCTTCTAATGACCCGGGAAACTCCATTAAGCCCGATTCACTTGGAGAACATGCTGGAGCTTTCCCGTATGGGTACGATCATTTTCCCTCCAATGCCTGCCTTTTACAATCATCCGCAGGATCTGGGAGATATGGTCGATCATATAGCTTTCCGCGCATTGGACCAATTCGGTATTGATTTATCGGGTGCAAAACGATGGGAAGGTATGAAACCAAAAAAACAGGAGGATTTATAATGGCCTATAAAGATTTTCGCGATTTTCTTTCTACATTGGAAAAAGAAGGGCAGCTTTTGACCATAAGTGATGAAGTGAAGCCTGAACCTGACATTGCAGCGGCTACAAAAGCAATGAGCAAAATGGGCGCTGAAACGCCTGCCATGCTATTTGATAATATTTATGGCTATACAGATGCAAAAGTAGCTATGAATGTAATGGGTTCCTGGCCTAACCATGCGTTGATGATGGGATTGCCGAAGAACACGCCTCTGAAGGATCAATTCTTTGAATTCGCCCGTCGATATGATCAATTTCCCATGGAAGTAAAACGGGAAGAGACTGCACCATTTCATGAAGTGGAAATTACGGAGGACATCAATCTTTTTGAGATTTTGCCATTGTTCCGTTTGAACCAAGGAGATGGCGGTTTCTATCTGGATAAGGGTTGTGTCATTTCCCGCGATGTGGAAGACCCGGAAAACTTCGGCAAACAAAATGTCGGTATCTACCGCATGCAAGTAAAAGGAAAAGACCGCATAGGGATCCAGCCAGTCCCGCAGCATGATATTGCCATCCACTTGCGTCAGGCAGAAGAACGAGGCGAAAATCTGCCTGTGGTCATTGCCCTTGGAAATGAACCTGCCATCACGACAGCCGCAGCAACACCACTGCTTTATGATCAATCCGAATATGAAATGGCAGGAGCCATTCAAGGCGAGCCATACCGAATTGTAAAAGCCAAAGATTCCGATCTTGATATTCCTTGGGGAGCGGAAGTCGTACTTGAGGGTGAACTTTTGGCAGGCGAACGTGAATTCGAAGGTCCGTTTGGCGAATTCACCGGCCACTATTCCGGCGGAAGAAGCATGCCCGTTATCAAAATCAATAGAGTCTATCATCGTAAAAACCCTATATTCGAACATCTTTACATCGGCATGCCATGGACAGAAACAGATTACATGGTTGGTATCAACACCAGTGTGCCTTTGTATCAGCAATTGAAAGAAGCATTTCCAAACGAAATCGTGGCAGTGAACGCCATGTACACACATGGATTGGTAGCGATTGTATCCACGAAGCGCCGTTATGGCGGTTTTGCCAAGGCAGTGGGAATGCGCGCCATGACTACACCGCATGGACTAGGCTACTGCAAGATGGTCATCGTTGTGGATGAGGATGTCGATCCATTCAATCTTCCACAAGTGATGTGGGCACTATCCACCAAGCTGCATCCAAAACATGACACTGTCATCATTCCTGACCTATCTGTCCTTGCATTGGATCCTGGTTCCTCACCAGCAGGTATCACGCACAAAATGATCCTGGATGCAACGACACCATTGGCACCGGAAACAAGAGGCCATTACTCACAACCTCTTGATTCCCCGCTTGATGTGGATAAATGGGAACAACGGTTACGGGAATTATTAAAATAAAAGGAGTGTTCGATATGCATACTTGCCCTCGATGTGAATCAAAAGAAGCCACTGTTGTAGCAAAGTCGCCAGTTGAAGGTGCTTGGGAAGTCTATATGTGTCCGGTATGTATTTTCACATGGCGTTCTATTGAACCGGAAACGATCACGAACCCAGAAAAATATAATCGTGCTTTCAAGGTTAATCCAGATGATATCCCATCTGCGGAGAATGTTCCGGCTCTTCCTGCCAGATATATAAAATAATAAAAATACCATATAACAGGGCTAGTCTGTAACAGGCTAGCCCTGTCCTGGTATATCGATTTTCAGAAAGGACGTGCAAGCATGGAAATATCGGAAGAATTGTATGAGCTGCTCAATGGATCCGATTTGCAAGACAAACAGCATGAAGCAATGCTTTTCATGACTGTCACCGAGGATGGCTGGCCGCATAATGCCATGGTCAGCGTCGGGGAAGTCGTAGCTTTGGATAAAGAAAATCTAAGAATCGCACTTTGGCCGGGAACCACCACGGCAAAGAACTGTATGCGAACCAAAAAGGCCACACTGGTATCCGTATATAAAGGAAAGGTCTTTTATGTCCGTCTTGCCTTGAGTCCCCTTGGCGTACTGGCAGACGCCAAGCATCCTTTGGAGCGATTTGCGGCAAAGGTGATTTTTTATAAAGAAGATACCGCTAAATATGCGGAGATTACTTCCGGCATCCACATTGACTTGAAGGATCCGGAGTCCGTCCTTGATCGTTGGAAAGAGACAATCCGGGAAACACTGCGGTAAGGAGGTGCAGCTATGGACGAGTCTTCCATCCGGGAGAACCGGAAAGACGAGCATGTACAGCTTGCATTGACTGCCGAAAAGGCAGCCCGCTCTGATTTTGATGATTTAACCTTCATTCACCGCTCCCTTCCTGAAACGAATCTAGATGAAATTGATTTAACCGCAAAAGTGGGGAATCTGCAGTGGGATTCCCCTTTGTACATCAATGCCATGACAGGGGGCAGTGTGAACACAGGAGCAATCAATGCACAGCTGGCAGAGGCAGCTGCAAAAACCGGTATTGCCATCGCGGTTGGCTCCCAGCATTCCGGCCTGCGAAAGGCATCACTCGCAGATACCTATAAGGTGGTCCGCAAAAAAAATCCCGCTAGTATCGTGTTCAGCAATGTTGGAGCGGATGTATCAACGGACTTCGCTTTACGAGCGATCGACATGCTGGAAGCAGATGCGCTCCAGATTCATTTGAATGTTCCCCAGGAAGTCGTGATGCCTGAAGGTGAGCGGCAATTTTCAGGCATGCTCGGGAAAATCGAGATCCTCCTCACAAAGACATCCATACCTGTGATTGTAAAGGAAACTGGTTTTGGCATGAGCTTCGAGACCCTCTCCCAGCTGCAGCGTATCGGTGTGCGATATGTAGATGTCAGCGGCCGCGGCGGCACGAATTTTATTACGATTGAAAACGAACGGCGGGCGGAAAAAGATTTCCGTTACCTGAATGGCTGGGGGCAGTCGACACCTGTTTCTTTGCTGGAAGCTCAACCATTTTTACAGGATATGACCATCCTGGCCTCCGGCGGCATACGCAATCCATTGGATGCAGCGAAATCATTGGCACTTGGAGCAGCTGCAGCCGGTGTTGCCGGCTCCTTTTTAAAGATACTGCACACAAAAGGTACAGACGGCTTGATCAAGGAAATAAACAGGTGGAAAACGCATTTGAAAATGATCTTTCTTATGCAGGGCACCCGTTCCATCCAAGACATGCAGCGTAATCCCATCATGGTGACTGGATCACTTCGTGAATGGTGTGAACTTCGTGGGATTTATCCAGAAAAGCTTGCCAGACGGAAAAAGATATAGCCAAATAAAGACTGCTGCCTGTCAATGGCAGCAGTCTTTATTATGGTATGACTCATTTCATTTCGGACAATCGTTCAGCTGTCTTGGCAATATTTTCATATGCATTTTTCAACTCGCCAATGGTCCCATAATTTTTATGTATACTATCCATGACTTGATTCACCATTTCCGACATGGTTTCCATGGATTGCGTAATCTGCAATAATTGCTTCGATATATCCTCGGCGGAGCTTTTGCTGGTATCGGCCATCTTACGGACCTCATTGGCAACGACGGAAAATCCCTTCCCATTCTCTCCTGCTCTTGCTGCTTCAATGCTGGCATTGAGCCCGAGTAAATTGGATTGATCCGCTATGCCTTTTACAGTGGAAGCCATCGTCTTAATCTCGTTTATATTGTCTTTCACGACATCGAATTCTTCGATAAGTTCCCCCATATCGGTAACTGCCGATTCAGAGGAGCGATGCACTTCATTTGTGCTTTGGTTCATCTCTTTTACCAGGGACATGAATTCCGAAGAGCTGCTCTTCAGGATATTTTCCTGATTGGTGATATCCGTCGCAATTTTAATGATACTATCCACTTTTCCTTCCGCATTGATGACTGGTGTATAAAAAGCATCCAGCCATAGGATGCTTCCGTCTTTCCTGACTCGCTCCACCTTATTATGATATAGCTTATTGGCCCGGAGATTCTCCCAGAATACTTCATAATCCCTGCTGGCAGAAAATGCGCGCGGACATAATTCTCTATGATGCATCCTTTGCAGTTCTTCTGTGCTGTATCCGACCACTTGGGAAAAATTGTTGTTCGCCCATACTATTTTTCCTTGTGAATCAAATACAATCATTGCCACGGCCCGCTCTAAGGCTGTGAATAAATGTTCCCGGTTTAAATCAACTGGCATAAAATCCCTCCACTTATTTGTCATACAATATTCATTACGTTCATACTACTTATCGGCTGTATGTAAAGATTGTAAAGTGTGGAGTGGTTTCTTATTTATAAAGGATAACTCGGGACGATTACAATCTCAAGCTGCACAAATACGCTTTCTCCAGATTACATCATGTATGTTTCCCATGAATCACGTTTCTTGCCATCCGGAATATTCTATTTCCCGGCTTCGAAATCCTCCCTATAAAACTGACCATTATGCTGCATCTGCAATACGGGATCGATGCCATGTTTATGTATGGCTCAGCACGTTTCAAAAGACTTCGTCATCTCCCAACCGAACAAAAAAGACCCGGAAATCGGAAATACCACTTCCAAAATCCAGGTCGGAACTTGTCTTGCTTTTATTCATCGGACATATCAGCACGCTCTTCCTCAAACGCATCAAGCAATGCACGTGCTTCATCGGTTGACTTTGTATTCATCAGATTATTCCTTAACTGACTTGCTCCTTTAAATCCTTTGACATAGATTTTAAAGAAGCGAGGAAGCGGCTTGAAGGGACGCTTTACGTCTTGTGAATACTTGTCATGGAGATCCAAGTGCAGCCGCAAAAGATCCAGCAATTCTTTGCTCGTATGCTCTTTCGGCTCCTTTTCGAAAGCAAATGGATTTGTAAAGATACCGCGCCCGATCATGATTCCATCCACACCGTATTGTTCAGCTAGTTTCAAGCCGGTTTCACGATCCGGGATATCGCCGTTGATCGTAAGAAGTGTATCTGGTGCCACCTCGTCACGAAGTTTCTTGATTTCCGGGATTAATTCCCAATGCGCATCGACCTTGCTCATTTCCGCCCTTGTACGCAGATGGATGGAAAGATTGGCAATATCCTGCTTCAAAACATGTGTCAGCCAATCACGCCATTCGTCTACCTCCGTGTAGCCAAGCCTTGTCTTCACACTTACCGGCAACCCGCCTGCTTTTGCTGCTTGTATCAATTCCGCTGCAACTTCGGGACGGCAAATCAGACCGCTTCCCTTTCCATTCCCTGCCACATTCGGCACAGGGCAGCCCATATTGATATCCACACCTTTAAAGCCTTGCGCTGCCATCCCAATGCTCATTTGACGGAAGTTTTCCGGTCTGTCCCCCCATATATGCGCCACCATCGGCTGTTCATCCTCTGTGAAGGTCAAACGGCCGCGCACGCTATCCTTCCCATCCGGGTGACAATAGCTCTCCGAGTTGGTAAACTCCGTAAAGAAAACATCTGGTCTGCCAGCTTCACTCACGACATGACGGAACACAACATCCGTCACATCTTCCATTGGCGCCAGAACAAAAAATGGTCGTGGTAAATCACGCCAGAAATTATCTTTCATATATAAAATTCCTTTCATTATATATACCAATATAAAATCTTATCATATAACTCCCTGTTACACTTATAGCATGCTTGAACACGCTTTATCAAACGACAGTAAATTATGAACATTCCATTTTTATCATCATCAAATAAACCGTGCACTGAAAAGTTCCCCATCACACTGTTTCTTAAGGCTATATTAAAAGATGTAAGATATACTCAAAACATTATCCCATAAATAAACTAAAAGCAGATCATACATATCAAAAAAATCCAACCATATTGCAAAATTTATCCGTCGTACACTTTGCCATATATATCCAAACAAAAGTTAAAGGACAGCATCCTGCTGGATCTGTCCTGATTATATAAAGCGTCAGCTAAACTTGGCAGCTTCGTTTCATTCCCTCCATGAACCTCTCGGTAATCTGCTGCGGTCTCGTGATCGCTCCCCCAACAACCACCGCATATGCACCAATTTGTAAGCATCGTCTTGCCATTTCCGGTGTAAGTATATTCCCTTCAGCAATGACAGGGATACTGACATTTTCAATTATCCTGCTTAGAAATTCAAAATCGTCAGCATGAAGTTTCTTGCTGCTTGTTTCTTCTGTGTAGCCATACAAAGTGGTGGACACACAATCAAAACCAAGCTGTTCTGCTTGTTTAGCATCTTCCAAAGCTGCTGCATCCGCCATCAATTGTATAGAAGGATTCTTTTCTCGAACATATTGCACTAATTGCGCTAACCCGATGTTTTCAGGTCTTTTTCTCCTTGTAGCATCCAAGGCAATCATCTCGCAGCCGCTTTCAAGCAGCTCATCAATCTCTTTATAAGTAGGGGTAATATAAACCGTCGAATCATCATAATCACGTTTGATTATTCCAACTACTGGAAGATCCACTTCTTTTTTTATTGCAATGATATCTTCTTTGGAATTTGCCCGTATACCTTTGGCTCCCCCTTGCTTTGCAGCTAATGCCATTTTGGACATGATAAATGAACTATGCAGTGGTTCGTCCGGCAAGGCTTGGCAGGATACAATCAAATTACCTTTAACTTCGTTTAACATGCCGGCTTTCCTCCTGATGGATTGAATGTATAGAGCCTTATTAGCAAGAACTGTTGTCGCACTCTCCAACGTACGTGTAAAAACTGGAAAATTAAGACTGCCATTAAATTGACGACACTTGGCATATCTAATTTAACAAAACATATGATATGCAGTCAGAACGATTTATCCGGTATCTTGATAGGAAGAACAGTCTTCACGGTTTTAGAGGGAGTTAGGACAGAAGAAGAAACTAGTATACATGGCTCATCCCTTCTTCATTCCATACTATGATCTTCATAAGTAACCGATATCCGCTGCTCCTTCATTTCTGCCACTTGCTCATTGAATGTAGTTACAGCTTTGTTTATCTTCCTGGTAACATCTTCGCATAGTCCTTCATCATGATTCATCCGATTTGCCGTTTCCTTCTTCATGGCATCAATGATTTTTCCTTTTTGATCCCCACCAATGATTATCTTATTTACATAAGAATAGAATTCTTCATCATTCAGTCTAATTCCATCAATCGGAGTGTTCAAAGTCTTTTTCTTATCGGAGTAATCCTTGTTAGGGATTAGCTGTTCCGTAGCTTGGAATGTGCGTTGCTGTCCCATTTAGAACCTCCTTGAAAAATCGAATAGCCTGGATACATTGTCCTCTTCGTCAAATAAATCCTCGATGGCCTTACGGTACTTCTCGATATACAGCTTGCCGCTTTCCACTGATTTTTTTAGTTCATGGATTTCCTCATCAAAGTCACTATTCTCCAAAGGGCAGAAGACTTCATGTACTTTGATGGACTTCATTTCCTTATTGAATGCGGGTAAGTGTCCATGCTTGGCTAATAAGTCACGGTAGCTACTTGGACTGGATTCCATACGATTGATCTCGTCCTGGACTTTTCGCTTTTCATCCTTATAACTTTCATCCAATTCCTCTTTTACCGCTTGCTCGAAATTCCGAATCTTGGTTTCTTTTTCTTCTAGGATGGGGAGGGTCTCTCTATACATGCGGAGTGCTGCGGAGATGTTCACTTTGATAGGATCGCCCTTGGTTGCTGTGTAGACCATATCTGCACCGAAATAGCTTTTATTTCCTTTCGACATGGCAGCAAGCAGTTCCGGAATGCTATGGCTGGCTACTATTTTATTTAGACTCTTAAAAAAACCGCTATCTTTCATGCGATCCACCGATGCCGTTAGCGATGACTTTATCCATACCAGACTTCCGCCAAATGCAGCCGTAGAGATATCTTGCAAAAATTGAACACCAGACAAACTGGAATTAGCATTCAATCCATCTTCTATCGTTGAAAGGTGCGACTCTATAAGTTCCAGTTCTTCAATCATCGTATCTTTTTCTTTTAGGGATATATAACCCGCTTCTTGTAACCGTCCAAAAATCAAGTCCTTATTATCCAAAACGACTCTGACTTTATCCAGTAAGGGCGGGACACTCTTATTTAGAGCCTTTACCGTTTCATCGAATTCTCCTTGATTAAACGTGTACCAGCTTAAGAAACTCCCGAGGCTGTTTACATCTTTTAGATAATCCATATTCACCCCAAAAAGCTGTTTAGCGACCTCTTTTGTGCCACCCGCATTATCTGCTTTTGCATAAATTAAAGCCAAGTCCTGTACATCTTTTATAACTTCAGGAGGAATGTCTTTTGCTAACTCGCCAATACCTGGAACCGATGGATTTGTATCATACACCTCCACTTCACCTATCTCTACGATTCCGGGAACATAAGTAGTTAAGCCATTTAAAGGGTCGTCTGAAGAGATGATTTGATGGATATCATCTGATTTATCTTTGTAATAGTTCTTAGTGAACTCTTCAATTTCATCTGCTGGAACAGTATCACGCAATTCATCTTTTAATCTCACATCGAATTCATCACTTACCGCCTTTTGAAACTCCCTGTCTAATTCAAACAATTCATACGCATTTACTTGCGCTCCATTCATGCCATAGACTTCATCGAACGTATCAGATCCAAGAAAAGAAGTTGCGTTATTATGGTGTCCTAATGAATGCCCCCATGAGATGACCTTTGTGTCTTTATCAACTCCTAAATGTTGCTTTGCTTCAGTTACAAATGTATCTGTGGAAGCGGGTTGTACTGTAGATTCACCTGCGAATACACCTTTGGCATTAAAAGACCAATCTGGACCATTTGTTGAGCCTTGTGAGATAACGTACAGTTCTTCTTGTTTGCCATCATCGACATATATAGCCGTTCCATCATATCCAGAGGATGCAAGTAGCTTATTATTGGAGTCAGATGTGTGGAATATCTTGATATCTGCATCTAATAACGAGCCCGTTTCTTCCAAATAAATCTGTTTTATTTTGGACTCCATTTCCGCAGCATCCATATTCTTATATTCTTCATTGGTCAGTCTCATTGATATCGACTTATAATCGAGTATGTTTTCAGCCATTGGACTCACTTACCTTTATTATCCAGGAATTTTATGGATTTAAATACCTCTATTACTTTTTCCCGTTCTTTATCTTGTAAAGAAGCACATTCATCTTTGTCGATATCTTTTCTACAAATAATATTCGTAAATATCTGTGCTTGCTGGTCATTGTCATTCCAAATAAGTGCAGCTAGTGTCAAGGTAGAATCATCCGGTTTCATTTCTGCCACTTCAATGTACTGATTCTCATAATCCGCTTCTAGTTTTTCAAAATTCAATTCCTGCCCGGCTCTTCTATTCATATAATCCTTACTCCATTCAATGTCAGATACAGGACTAATATAGTGAATGGTGAACTCATCCATCGCTGCTATATCATTGTCTTCATAATGGAATATGAGGGATTCATATAGTTCGTCCGGCTGTGCGTTACTGGTATCATCAACAACCATATCTTCAGGGAAGTGAAGAGTGAATCCATTCGTCTTAGAGATTAATGGGTAATAACCGTCTTTAACTTGTTCAGTAGACTGCATATATTCTCTTGTATATTCATCTTGAAATGCCGGTACATCTGGTAAATCATTCGGATCCATCTCAGAAGGGGAGAGGGACTCTTTGCCATTACTCATATTGCATCCTCCTATAATCAGCGTTGTTAGCAAAAGAAAGATTACAAATTTAAATTTCACGCAGCGATACCTCCATAAGGTTTGGATTATTGCTGTAGTCCATAAAAATTATACAAAACACATCCAATCATTCCCAACAATTGTATAGGCATTTTCAAAAACGGTTCTTTAGTCTTGGGGATATGGGGCAGTGTTATTTTCCTGACAAATGTTATTATCCTTCTTCCTCCACATTTAATGGAATAATCTTGCCATTTGGGTACTCCTTTACCAACTTGCCATCCTTCTCGTATACAATATACGTATTATTCTTTTTTGCCTGTTCCATGGCCACTTCCCCGGTTCGTTTTATGTACTCATCCATCCCCGCATACTTCCTCTATTGTTCTTTTATCCGCCATACTTAAGACCTCCTATCGATGCCCTTACCTTGAATAGCATAGCAATGACTCATTTTTGTTATCCCTATTTCTTCATTCTTATCTCTCACAAACACAATATCAAGGAATAATACAAGCTCAATTAAAATTCTTTTCTCTACTATGTACAACAATAATAAACATTTCCTAAATAAGACCCGTCCAGCCCGTATTCCACCGTTCGAGTTAAAATAAAGATTTCCTACCGAACCCTCATTTCCACACTTTTTCTATTCAAAATCAGCTGTTTTTCACCCGCTTTTCCACCTGTTTTTTCACCCTTTTTCCTCAGTTAAAATAAAGATCTCCCAGAAAAGAAGGAAGAGAATATCGAGAAAAGTCAGTAAGGGCAAGGGATAATAGAAAAAGACCCAGAAATCGGAATTGTTTATTTTACCGAAATCGGGGTCTTATTAGGAAAAGTTTATTTTCACTGAGAAATGTTTATTTTAGTTGGACAGCTTCAACTCAATCTCTGCCACACATTCAATGTGGCCAGTCTGTGGGAACATGTCTACAGGCTGCACTTGCTTTGTCTCGAATCCGCCATCCTCGAGGAAGCGCAAGTCACGTGCCAATGTGCTTGGGTTACAGCTTACGTAAACGATACGTTTCGGCTTCATGTCTATCATGGCTTGAAGCAGTGCTTCGTCACAGCCTTTGCGCGGTGGGTCGACGACGATGACGTCTGGGTTAAGGCCCTGGGCTTTCCACCATGGCATGACTTCTTCGGCTTTGCCGACGTAGAATTCGGCGTTGTCCATATGATTGAGTTTGGCGTTCATTTTGGCATCGGAAACTGCTTGCGGTACGATTTCGACGCCGTAGACTTTTCTCGCTTTTTGGGCCAGGAACAGCGAGATTGTTCCGATACCCGAGTATGCGTCGATGACCGTTTCATTGCCGCTTAGCTTCGCGTATTTCAATGCCTGATCGTACAACACCTTCGTCTGGGCCGGATTGACTTGGTAGAAGGATTGTGCGGAAATCGCGAATTTGATATCTCCGATTGTATCGTAGATGTACTCTTCGCCCCATAGTAGCTTTGTTTTACGGCCCAGGATCACGTTTGTGCGTTCCTTGTTGATGTTCTGCACGATCGATTTGATTTGCGGGTATGTCTCATGCAGCTCAGCTACAAGCTCCTTCGCATAAGGCAATTCATTTGTGCGAGTGACGAGTACGATCATCGTTTCATTGGTCTGCTGGCCAGTTCGGACCATGATGTGACGAAGGACACCACGATGGGTTTCTTCATCATAAGCTGGGATGCCAAGGCGGCTGGCGATTCGGCGGACAGCTTCCACCATCCGGTCGTTCACTTCATCCTGGATGACGCAGGTTTCCATGTTCTCGATGATGTCATGGCTGCGTTTGCGATAGAAGCCAGTGATCATCTCACCATTTCGCTCCGCTGTCGGAATCTGGATTTTGTTCCGGTAACGCCAAGGGTCGTCCATCCCCAGTGCTGGATGGACTGGTACATGCTCCAGATGGCCGATTTTCTTCATGGCATTCTGGACTTGCTTCTGTTTCATCTCAAGCTGCAGCTGATAGCTCATATGCTGAAGCTGGCATCCGCCGCACTGGATATAAACATCACATGGCGGTTCCACACGGGCTGGGCTTGGTTTGGTCACTTCAAGAAGCTTACCGAAACCGAAGTTCTTCTTCGTCTTTATTACTTTTACTTGTGCTGTCTCACCTGGCAGTGCATATGGTACAAACAATGGGTAGCCGTCGACTTTGCCGACACCGTCGCCATCATGGGTCAGGTCTTCGAAAGTCAGCTCGATTGTTTGATTCTTTTCAACTGGTGGCGCTAATTTTGCCATTTTCATCGTCCTTTTTGTTTTTGCTTTCAAGATTGTAACACATTGTGGCGGAAATCAGAAATCCGGGTCCATTGCCCGGGAAATATGTCGAAAAAAGAAACAAGACAGCTTAGTCAACTAAGCTATCTTGTTTCTGGATGAATTCTTCTGTGACAAAGTATTCGATGTGCTGATGCAGATTGACGAATTCACCTGGCAGTAAGCCGCCGTATTCGCCATCGATGTTCAGCTGCATTTTATCCGCAGGCTTCACCTTGATTCGGTTCGCTCTTGTATAAAAGACAAGATCATGGTCCAAATGCGCTCCTCGGATTGCCAAGGAAGCGATACGGATAAATTCCGCAATATTGGTTTTGCGCAGGATGACCAGATCAAACAAGCCATCGTTCAGCAGCGCATCTGGTGCAAGTTTTTCAAAACCGCCGACAGAGTTCGTATTGGAAACTAGGAAAAGCATGATTTCATCCTCGAACCATTTTCCGTCATACTCGATCTCGACCTTGATAGGTCTTAGGGATGGGAGCATTTCAATGCCTTTCAAATAATAGGCCATCTGACCGAGCATTGTTTTTGTCTTGCTTGGAACATCATAGGTAAGCTCTGTCAGCTTCCCGCCGCCAGCGATATTCATGAAGTAATGATCATTGACCTTCCCGATATCTAGCTTGCGCGTCCTGCCTTCCACAATGATCTCTGCTGCTCGCTTGATATTGCGCGGAATGAATAATGCCCGGGCCAAATCATTCGTCGTACCGACCGGAATGATGCCGAGCTTCGGCCGGTTCGGCTGTTCTGCCAATCCCGAGACGACCTCGTTGACAGTACCGTCCCCGCCGCATGCAACGACAAGATCATAGCCCCGCTCCACTGCCAAGCGTGCTGCCTTAGTTGCATCGCCTTCACATGTGGTCGCATGCGCCGAAGTCTCATAGCCTGCCTTTTCAAAGATTTCTAATACATCCGGGAGTTCCCGTCTGAACGCTTCCTTACCTGAAGTTGGATTATAAATGATCCGAGCGCGTTTCATCTGTATTGCCTCCTACCAAACCTTACGTTCACATAGTCCATGTCCTATCATAGCTTTTTTTTCCTATTTTGAAAAGGTCTTTGCCCGCTTCAGGAAGCCTATCTCTTGTCAGTATAGGAAAAATAAGCCGGATTTAACCCAGTCATCGGAAATTCCCCGCTCTTTTGGCTACTTGTTTTTTATTTGATTTGGCACGCCTGCATAAGCCAAAAATTCACAGTAATCAGTCAAATCAATATATTTTCTTCTCCCCATCCGCTACACTAAAAGCATAGAAGAAGAGGGGATGAAACGTATGGAAAACAGATGGGATCATGTAGATGCTTTGTTTTTAGATCATTTGCTGCTTGCCGGCGAGGACCATGATTATGTATTGACGGCGAACCGAAACGCCGGTTTGCCTCAGATCGATGTTTCTCCTCTGCAAGGGAAGCTTTTGCACTTGCTGGCGAAAATCAAGGGTGCTAAGCACATCCTGGAAATCGGCACCCTTGGCGGCTACAGCACCATTTGGCTGACCAAAGCCCTTCCCGTTTCAGGAAAATTGTACACACTGGAAGCCAATCCTGATTTTGCTGAAGTCGCCCGAAGCAATATTGCCAAAGCTGGACTGCAGGACAAAGCAGAAGTGGTAGTCGGTAAAGCTATCGATACACTGCCTGTATTGTATGACAAGCAGAAGAATGTTTTTGATTTCATCTTCCTCGATGCCGATAAACAGAGCTATCCTGAATATCTCAAATGGGCAGTGAAATTAGCAGCACCTGGGGCAGTCATCGTTGCCGATAACGTTGTCCGAAAAGGCGAAGTGGCAAATGAGCATAGCACGGATGAGCGTGTGCAAGGCGTACAGCAGTTTCTCAAAATGCTTTCCGAAGAACCCCGCATCGAAGCCACCGCTGTGCAGACAGTCGGCAGCAAAGGCTATGATGGATTTGTCCTCGGGTATGTAAAATAATCGCCAGGGAAAGGACGCATTGATTATTTTGATGCGTCTTTTTTATGAAGCAATACACTTGCTGTCAGAGCTATGGCCATCAGTATGCTTTCACTGCTTGATTGCAGCTATACAAAAACAGCGATCAAAAATATAGTAAGTAAACCAAGTCGTATGGTTCCAGATATAGCTATCTGCCACCTGCCTCATTCACCGCTGCTTCCAAATTGCTTGCTCAGCCAAGACTTGAGCCCCTCCACCATATCATCTGTAAACTGATGATTGACTTCATTGTAGATATCAAACGTAATATGCGGGCTGCTGCAGTGCGCGTAATACGCATATTGCCCAGAGGAATCCACTATATGATCATTATCTCCATGCATAAGTAAAACAGGTTTGCCGCTATATGTATAATTTATCGGATCATACGCTTCAAGCATCGATCTTTCGATAGATGTCATTCTCCTTCTTCCGTCGGCACTCCTGAAAAACTCCTCCGCAACTACGAATGCGCCGGATCCATTCACATTTACCAAGCCTTGTATTTCTGGATTCTTTGCTAAAATACTGCTTGCTATAAAACCGCCCATGGAACTGCCAATGACAAGGATGTCCTTCCTATTCACTTTCAGATCAGCTAACAAGATCTCGAATTCATCGACTTCTGGAATACTGTCTCCCAGAATAACCGCTGACGTATCTGCCCATCAAAGTAATTATCTAAAATCCCTCTGCTATCGTGATGGATTATATCTGGTAAAACCACTGTATACCCTAGTTCTTTCAGCTCGGCTGCAAGCTCATAATATCCTGCTGTACTGCCCGCCCAGCCGTGATAAATGACAAGTATGGGTGCCTTCTGGTTTGTACCTTGAAAAAAATGATAAGGCAGTCCCTGGTTATGTACCATGCTTTTTCCTCCCCCCTTTTCTGATAGTCTACCAAATATCACATGCACATTGGAGACGGTAATGAAAACTTCCATACATGAAAAAGGACCTGCCCCAAAGGCAGGTCCTTCTCATTAGCGTTTATTCATTTCCGCAATCAGGATTTTATTAACCATCGGCGGGTTGGCTTGGCCTTTTGTCTGTTTCATGACTTGGCCGACCAGGAAGCCGAGGGCACGGTCTTTCCCGTTCTTGAAGTCGATGACGGACTGTTCGTTCTGATCAAGGATCGCTGTGATGATTTCAGTCAGCTGGCCTTCATCAGAGATTTGGACAAGTCCTTTGTCTTTGACGATCTGTTCTGGATCGCCACCGTTCTCGACAAGCTCAGCGAATACCTTCTTCGCCATCTTGGAGGAAAGGGTGCCATCTTCGATCAATGTGATCATTTTTGCCAGTCCCTCCGGTGTCAATGCGATATCGGAAAGATCTTTCTGCTGCTTGTTCAAGTAGGCAGAAACCTCACCCATCAGCCAGTTGGAAGCTGCTTTCGCATCGGCGCCAGCTTTCAATGTCGCCTCGAAGAAGTCGGACATTTCCACGCTGAGCGTCAGCACCATTGCGTCGTATGCAGGCAAGCCCAGCTCATTCACATAGCGGGCCTTCCGGGCATCCGGAAGCTCAGGGATGGACGCACGGATGCGTTCCTTCCATTCGTCATCGATATACAACGGAACAAGATCCGGCTCTGGGAAGTAGCGATAATCGTCAGAACCTTCTTTGACACGCATCAGGACCGTCTCTTTGGTGGACTCGTCATAACGGCGTGTTTCCTGCAGGATTTCACCGCCGGCAAGCAAGACCTTCTGCTGGCGTTTTTCTTCGAATTCAAGGCCTTTTTGGACGAATGCGAAGCTGTTCAAGTTCTTCAGTTCTGCTTTTGTACCAAATTCCTCTTGTCCGATCGGACGCAGGGAAATGTTGGCGTCACAGCGCAGGGAACCTTCCTCCATTTTCACATCGGATACACCGGTGTACTGGATGATGTTGCGCAGCTTCTCAAGATACGCGTACGCCTCTGCCGGTGTGCGAAGATCCGGCTCGGACACGATCTCGATCAATGGTGTACCTTGACGGTTGTAATCGACAAGGGAGTATCCGTCGCCTGTATGGGACAGTTTACCAGCGTCCTCCTCCATGTGGATACGTGTGATACCGATTTTCTTCTTGTACCCATCCACTTCGATTTCGATCCAGCCATTCTCGCCGATCGGCTGATCGAATTGTGAAATCTGGTAAGCTTTCGGGTTATCCGGATAGAAGTAGTTCTTCCGGTCGAATTTTGTATGCGTTGCGATTTCACAGTTAAGCGCCATCGCGGCCTTCATTGCAAAGTTCACTGCTTCTTTATTCAAGACTGGAAGCACACCAGGGTACCCAAGATCGATCGGGTTGGTGTTTTCATTTGGTTCGGCACCGAATGCATTTGGGCTCGGGCTGAAAATCTTGGACTTCGTCTTCAGCTCCACGTGTACCTCGAGTCCGATGATAGTTTCGAAATTCATCCTTTTACGCCTCCCAATGCCGGTTTCTGTTTGTGATGATCTGTCGCTTGCTCGAATGCATAAGCAGCGCGGTAGACCGTCGCCTCATCAAAGTGCTTCCCGATGATTTGCAAGCCGATCGGCAGCCCTTCGCTTGAGAATCCGCAAGGCAGGGAGATTCCCGGCACGCCCGCAAGGTTCACAGGGATCGTCAGGATATCGATTGCGTACATTGTCAATGGATCTTCGACTTTTTCGCCTACTTTGAAGGCTGGTGTCGGAGTTGTCGGTCCAACGATGACATCATAATCCTCGAACACCTTGTCAAAGTCATTCTTGATCAAAGTACGTGCCTTTTGGGCTTTCTTATAATACGCATCGTAATAGCCGGAGCTAAGCGCGAACGTACCAAGCATGATGCGACGTTTTACTTCCTCGCCGAAACCATCGCGGCGGGAATATTTGAACACGTCGATCATATTTTCCGCCTGAGTGGAGCGAACACCATAACGGACGCCGTCAAAACGCGCGAGGTTGGCAGATGCTTCAGATGAAGACAGCAAGTAGTATGCTGCCACTGCATAACGGGAATGCGGAAGGGAAACTTCTTCCCATGTTGCGCCAAGATCTTCATAAACTTTCAAGGCAGCTTTGATGGAATCACGGACTTCATCGGAAACACCTTCGCCGAGATACTCGGAAGGCACAGCGATGCGAAGTCCTTTGACATCCTGCTTCAAAGCTTCTGTGTAATTCGGGATTTCCACATCGGCACTGGTGGAATCCATTTCATCATGACCTACGATTGCCTGCAGCAGGTGTGCGTTATCTTCTACCGTACGAGTCATCGGACCGATTTGATCCAGGGAAGATGCAAATGCAACGAGACCGAAACGGGAAACAAGACCGTATGTAGGCTTCAATCCGACGACACCGCAGAATGCTGCTGGTTCACGAATGGAACCGCCTGTATCGGAACCCAGGGAGAAGAATACCTCTCCTGCAGCTACAGCAGCTGCAGACGCACCGCTGGAACCGCCTGGAACATAATCTGTGTTCCAAGGATTGCGAGTAGTGAAGTACGCGGAGTTCTCATTGGAAGAACCCATCGCGAATTCATCCATGTTCAATTTCCCGATTGTGACAGTCTTCTTGTCCTTCAGCTTGGAAACGACCGTTGCATCGTAAAGCGGGTCCGTGAAGTTATCAAGGAACTTACTCGCACAAGTGGTGCGAAGACCTTTCGTCACGATATTATCCTTGATACCGATCGGAATACCGAATAACGGGTTGTCGCTGTCCTGCTCGTCCAATTCCTTGGCAGCCGCCCGTGCATTTTCTTCATCAAGTGTCAAGAAAGCTTTCACTTCATCGTCTACTTCCTTGATGCGCGCATAGGAAGCATCCACAAGATCCGTAACCGTGATCTCTTTGTTATGTAGCTTTTCCTGCAATTCTTTCAATGTATAATCAAACAAAGACATAATCTTCCTCCTCAGTCCAAAATCGACGGCACACGGAACTGGCCATCCTTCTGATCCGGTGCATTTTTCAATGCATCCTCCCGGTCGATCCACTTGCGCGGTTCATCTTCACGCATGACATTCTTCAAATCAAGCACGTGTGTCGTAGGTTCAACATTATCTGTATCAAGCTCATTCAAAAGCTCGGCATATCCAATGATAGCATCGAGTTCCTTCGTCATCTTTTCCGCTTCTTCATCTGTGATTGCAAGACGCGCCAAATGCGCTACATGCAATACCTGTTCTTTTGTAATCTCTGACATACTGTCACCTCCGGAATTCACCTTACATGTATATAAAAATGATCATAGCAAAAGGAGCTGCCGTAAAGCAACCAGACTATAACATATAACTATTTTAGCACCTTTTGACCGCCAAACAAAGCCAAGCACGATAAAAAGAAAAAGCCCGCCTTATCTCATGATAAAGCGAGCGATTGAGGGTCTTACTTAAGGGAAATAGTACTTAGTGTATTTATTCGGCGAAGGAATGGATTATCCTTCTAGGAAACTATAAATTAATATTAGAAATTAGATAGTTTGATGGAAAGTACACCAGGAGTTGCTTCCAATGCTCCATCATTTGAATTAGAACTTCCAACTACTGTACTGATACCTAGAACTGCAATTAGACCAGTAACTACCAATAGTTTTTTCATAAATAATCTCCCCTTAAAATTTTAAAAGTTTTTGATAACTAGAACTTGCCAACTTATAGAAATGAGCAGCATTCTTATATTTCTTTAATTTTTCAAAGTGTTCTCCAATCATATTAGCATAATTAACAATGTTGGCATAATCACTTTTTTCTTCTAAGTACGGTAAAAATTCATTAATAATTGTATGCTCAAGTTGATTGTATTCTTTATAAATTGCGTATTTGTACACATCCAACTCAAGTTTAAATGTTCGTTTGTTATGAACCGGAAGCTCTTCTACAAGTTGGTAGTTTTGTTCGAGAATTTCTTTAGCCTCATTTAATCTTCCGCTATTATAATATTCCTTAATTAAAGAAATAACTGTATTAATTTGGGTAGCTGTAACATTACTCCCCATCGCATAAGCTTGTTCGAGATATCTTATAGCTTCCTCGCTTTCACCTAGTGTGGAGTGTAAGTATCCTAAATTATGATTAGATAGTTGAATTACTTCCGAGTTTTCAGTTATCTCCCCGAGATGTTTCGCCATATTATATTGTTTTATTGCCATATCAATCATGTGCATTCTTCGATAGCTAATACCCAGGAGAATATGGCACTGTGCACATCTAACAAAGTTATAGTTTTGTCTAAAGACATCAAGTGCCTTATTGGCATGTTCCATTGATTTAAGATTGTTAATCAATCTAGTATGAGTGACTGCTAAAGTATAATGGATATCGGCTATATCTGTTTCGGTCAACTCAATATTTTTTATAAGTGATTCGGCAATCTCATAATAATGAAGTGCTTTGACATTATCATCTTCATTTATTTGATAATAATTACCTAAGTACTTATTCCAAAAGAAATTTTGTTTAGAATCAAAAGAATACTCCAGATTTCTTAGCTTTTCTATTTGCTCTTTGGTTTTCTGTTCATCGTTACTAACCAAATAGTATCTAACTTTGTGAATCTCAAAAAGAATTTCGTAATCAGAATTGCTATTCTTAAATAATTGCTCTAATTCCTGGAATCTTGCTTTCTGTTCTTCTCTACTTTTCGTAACATAAAGAAGCGCAAACCATTCTTCCGCCTTCTCCTTGATCATATCCTCGTTTTCTGCATTGAGCTGAATACCGAGTCGTTCGCATAATAATGCGATGACTTCCGGGCTGGCGTCGGTTTTTTGATTTTCGATTTTGGACAGATAGGATTCTGAAACAATACCCGCTGCTAGGTCTTCTTGCGTCATGTTTTGCTTTATTCTATGTAGTTTAATTAAAGGGCCGATTTCCATTTGGGCTACACCTCGAAACATTTTTTTCTTTCTGAGTAAGAGCTTGTGCCCAAGACCATTGCTGGGATGTGTTCCTGCTTTCATTCTAACATATCCCAGCTTTAAGTATATTGGGAAAGTAGGGATTAAAGAGTATGCTTCTGTACCTATTTCCCAATTATACTTTCCTAGTCTTGTCTTTAAATGTGAATTTTTGTCTTTTTTTGTATGGCTTCTTTAATTAAGGATATACACTTCCGGTTCTTTTGTGTCTTTCTCCCTCGTAATGATTGCTTCTGTCTTATCATTGGAGGTGATGTTGATTTCCAGATCATAGTAATTCGGGAAGATGTCCATGACTTGGCTGTATGCATATTGCGTGAAAGCGACCACTTCAGCATTCCCTTCAAATTGGATCGGGATTTCGATCGTAAGTTTTTTCAGCTCATCATCCTGATAGAATCCTCTTCCGACCATGCCGGTGTAATTCGGGAAGAAGCTGGACACCTTCGTTTCGAAAGCGGATATATATTGGCTTTCATCTGGATGATCCTTTTCTGCCGCATCGGATGGGAACAAGACATTCTCCTCATTGATCTTGTCCCAGTCCCCGACCGAGCTGCTGCCTTCTTCTACGGTTGTTTCAGCAACGAAGTTGCCTGGAACGACCGATTCCTTCTTGGCTTCCCGGTAAACGGCGATATGAATCGGAACTTCGGATAATCCATCCATTCCTCGCATTCTTTCGACAATCTTCTTGGCCATTTCGTTTGCTTGTGCAAGCATCTCATCCTCTGGGATATCCTCACGATATGGTCCTTTGCCGCCAGTTGTGAACTGGTATTCCGACTTCATCGCAAGGGCGATGGAAACGCCGCCCAATGTGATATCGCCATTGTCATCCTCGACCATATAGTCCTGCTCCAGGATGTGAGAAAGATATTTGGGATTTTTGCGGAAGTCCTCCTCGGAAGCTTTGTCTTCATCCAGTTCCGGATTCAGTCCAAGCTCCTTCGCTTTTTCATCCTCGGTGATTTCTCCCTTATCGTTTTCCTTGGCTTTGGCGTATCGGCCGATCCAGCTGTAAAGCGTATCGCTATCCAGCATTTGCCCTTCACGGAAATAGTAATCTTCCGGACTGAAAACATCCTTCGAATGATTCCGCAGTCCTTCTTCGACCTCATCGATATCCAAACGGTTGGCGATTTGGTTGATGATCACGCCTCGGGCAGCGCTTGTCTCATAGTTGACGACACCCTTGGATTTTCCCTTCTCATAAGGAAGCAATACTTTATATTCCTCATCCGAGTAGTTGTAGCTGGAAACGACGGATGTTTTTTCCCCGCCATCCGCCGTTTCCTGCTTGACCTCTTCTTCCCCGCCGCCAGACGGACCGCAGCTTGCCAGCAAAATGAGTGCCCCTATACTAAGAACACCTGCTAATTTCTTCATGTGTTTCCCCTCTCTATTCCTGTAACGCTTCGATCAAACGTGCTTCATCCCATATCTCAATGCCAAGCTTCTCTGCTTTTTCATATTTCGAACCAGCATCCTCGCCGGCAATCAATAAATCTGTTTTTTTGCTGACACTGCCAGTGACAATGCCGCCAAGCGCTTCGATTTTCTCTTTTGCCTGCGGCCGTGTGAGAGCTTCCATTTTCCCCGTCAAGACGATGGTCTTGCCGCTGAAGATGCTGTCAGAAGTCACTTCCTGCGGCTTGATGCCTTTGTAGGTCATATTGACGCCTACCGCCTTCAGCTCTTCAATCAGCTGGATGACCTTATCTTCTTGGAAATGCTGATAAATGGAGTCAGCCATCTTTTCCCCGATTTCATCGATTGCTACAAGCTCCTCCACGGATGCTTGCTGCAATTCATCCATCGTCTCAAAGGCCTGGGCCAATGTTTTCGCAGCCTTGGCACCGACGAAACGGATGCCTAAACCGAACAGCAGGCGCTCCAGTGAATTATCCTTCGATGCTTCAATCGATTTAAGCAGATTATCTGCCGATTTCTCACCCATTCGTTCAAGGTCCAGTAAAGCATCGCGATCCAGCTTATACAGATCATCGATCGTATGCACCAATCCGGCACGGTACAGCTGGATGATGACCTTCTCCCCAAGTCCATCGATATTCATCGCATTCCGGGAAACAAAATGAATCAATCCTTCGACAAGCTGTGCCGGGCAGCTCGGATTGATGCAGCGAAGCGCTACCTCGCCTTCCAAACGAACCGTCTCGCTGCCGCATTCCGGGCAGTGCTCGGGCATGTGGAATTCCCGCTCTTCTCCGGTTCGGGCATCCGTCACGACACGGACGACTTCCGGGATGATGTCACCGGCCTTTTTGATGACAACCGTATCCCCGATCCGAATATCCTTCTCGCGAATCAGGTCCTCATTATGCAAGGTTGCTCTCTGTACTGTCGTGCCGGCCACCCGGACCGGCTCCAGCAGTGCGGTCGGAGTGATGACACCGGTACGTCCGACATTCAGCTCGATATCGTAAAGCTTCGTCGTCACTTCTTCAGCTGGGAATTTATAGGCAATCGCCCAGCGAGGTGTACGTGCTGTGAAGCCAAGTTCATCCTGCTGCTCCCGCTTGTCCACCTTGATGACGATACCATCGATTTCATAGCTCAATTCACGGCGTTTGGCGCTCCATTCCTCCACATAAGCCAGTACTTCCTCGATTGTCCGGCAGCGGCGGCGCTCCTTGTTCGTCTTGAAACCTAACTTCTCCAAGTAATCGAGCAATCCGCTATGGGAATCCAGATCATTTGTCTCCCATTGGCCAGAACCATATAGGAAAATATCAAGATTGCGGCTGGCAGCAATCTTCGGATCAAGCTGCCGTAAAGACCCTGCTGCTGCGTTACGCGGATTGGCAAAAGGCGCTTCGCCGTTTTCTTCCTTTTGCTTATTGAGGGCCGCAAAGGATTTCTGCGGCATAAATGCCTCCCCGCGCACCTCGATTGCTTCGTTCAAATCTATTCGGAGCGGGATGCTGCGGATTGTCCGCAGATTCTGGGTGATGTCTTCCCCCGTCGTCCCGTCACCACGTGTCGCTCCTTGGACGAATTCTCCATTTTCGTAACGGAGTGAAACCGCCAGTCCATCAATCTTGAGTTCACAAATATATGAGTAATCGTCGGTTCCCAATCCATTTTGAACCCGCTTGTCAAAGCTCCGCAGATCCTCTTCGTTGAAGGCATTGCCCAGGGAAAGCATCGGTACGCGATGCTCCACCTTGTTGAATGCTTCAAGCGGCGTGCCGCCGACGCGCTGGGATGGTGAATCGCTTGTGACAAGATCCGGGAACTCCGCTTCGATGTCCAGCAGACGTTTCAGTGTTTGATCATATTCCTGATCGGACACCTGAGGATCATCGAGGACGTGATAGTCATAATTATATTGATTGAGCTTTTTGCGTAAATCCGCAAGCTCTTGGATCGCTTCTTCTTTATTCATGTTGCCACCTCAGTTAAGCTTTTGTGATCGGTGCGAACGAAGCAAGCAGCCGTTTGATGCCAACCGGTGCCGGGAAGGCGATATCAAGCTCCATCGCCTCTCCTTCTCCATTGACCTTCACCACTGTTCCTTCGCCCCATTTCTTATGGACTGCCTTGTCACCAGGGCTCCATCCAAGCGCATCGGCTCCTGATTTTGGCTTCGGCTTGCGGACAATGCGCTTTTGCTCCTGCGGCTTCGGCTGTTGGCGACGGCTTTGGAGTCCGAATGGATTTTGTTTGGTTTCCTGCATGCCTTCGAGCAGCTCATTCGGAATTTCACCGATAAAACGGCTGACCGGGTTCATATTCGTCCGGCCGAACAATGTCCGCATCTTGGCATTGGTAAGGAATAGCTCCTCTTCTGCACGGGTGATGCCCACATATGCAAGACGACGCTCTTCCTCCATCTCCGTCTCATCCATTTGGGAACGGCTGTGCGGGAACACATTCTCTTCCATCCCGATCAGGAATACTACCGGAAATTCAAGCCCTTTGGCACCATGAAGTGTCATAAGGACGACTTTATCGTCACTGGATGGGTCATCATCCATCGAATCGATATCCGCAATCAGTGCGAGATCCGTCAAAAATGCAACCAGGGACTTGTCTTCACTTGTCTGCTCGAAGTTTTTGGTCACTGTCTTGAACTCTTCCAAGTTCTCGAGACGGCTTTGGGATTCGATGCTCCGCTCTGCTTTCAGCATTTCTTCATAGCCTGAACCTTCCAGCACCTGCTCGACCATATCCGTTGCCGTCAGGAATTCCATCTGGTTGCTCCAATTGCTGATCATTGTCCCGAATTCGCTCAAGGCATTGGCCGCTTTGGCACTTACACCTGTGAAATCGACTTCCTTAAGTGTCTCGAACAAGGAAAGTTCATGCTCATTGGCATATGCCTGCAGCTTTTCAATGGAGGTTTTTCCAATGCCGCGCTTCGGCTCATTGACTACCCGCTCGAAACTGATGTCATCATCGGGGTTTGCTATCAGACGCAAGTAGGCCAGCATATCCTTGATTTCCTTGCGGTCATAGAACTTCGTGCCGCCGATCATTTGATATGGGACTCCTGCTTTTACAAACGTTTCCTCGATGGAACGGGATTGGGCATTCGTCCGGTAAAGAATCGCGATATCACGATAATGGCGTTTCTTCTCCTTCATGACCATTTCCTCGATCTTCTCGGTCACATACAATGCTTCATCGCGTTCTGTTGCTGCTTCGTAATAACGCAGCTTTGCTCCATCCGCATTATCGGTCCAAAGGTTCTTCGGCTTGCGCCCTGTATTGTTGGCAATGACTTTATTTGCCGCATCCAGGATCGTTTTCGTCGAGCGGTAGTTCTGTTCCAGCATGACGACCTTCGCATTTGGATAATCCTTCTCGAAAGACAGGATATTGGTGATGTCGGCTCCCCGCCAGCGATAAATGGACTGATCGGAGTCCCCTACCACACAGAGGTTCTTATAACGGGAAGCGAGCTGATTCACCAAACGGTACTGCGCATGGTTCGTATCCTGGTACTCATCCACATGGATGTATTGGAAACGGCGCTGGTAGTATTGCAGCACTTCGGGCACGCGGTCGAACAGCTGGATTGTCTGCATGATCAAATCATCGAAATCCAGTGATTGATTGCGGCGTAACGTTTTTTGATACAAGTCGAATACTTCAGCCACTTTCCGTTCATAAACACTGCCAGCTTCCTTGCTGTACTGTTCAGGCGTGATCAGTTCATTCTTTGCTGAGCTGATGGCACCAAGCATCGCGCGCGGATCATATTGCTTCGGATCCAGATTGAGCCGTTTCAGTGCTTGCTTGATGACAGATAGCTGATCGCTCGTATCAAGGATGGAAAAATTGCTATTATATCCTATTCTGTCTATATCACGGCGTAAAATGCGCACACACATGGAGTGGAAAGTGGAAACCCATATTTGGGAACCTTCCTCCCCGACCAATTTGTGCACACGCTCCCGCATCTCACGGGCAGCTTTGTTCGTGAAAGTGATCGCCAAGATGCTGCGCGGCGATACTTCCTTCTCCCCCAGCAAATAGGCAATCCTGTTCGTCAGCACACGTGTCTTACCGCTTCCGGCACCAGCCATGATGAGCAGCGGTCCTTCCGTGTGCTGTACCGCCTCTGCCTGTTCCTTATTCAAACCATTTATTAAATCATTCGCCAATCGGCTCATGTTTGCACCGCCTTCATTTCTTTCCTTTTACTGCTTCCACTGTCTTCAGGGCAGCCTTTATATTATCATATACGCTGTTTCCGACAATAATCACGTCTGCATACTGCTTCATTTCGGCTGCTTGCTCCGGTGAAGCGATGCCGCCCCCATAAAACAGCAATGTGTTCGAGAGCTGATTTTTCACCTTGCCGACAAGTTCCGGATCTGCATACGCGCCGCTGTTTTCCAGATAGAATATCGGGAGCTTGTACATATGCTCCGCCATATAAGCATAAGCGATGATATCCTCTTCAGACGGCATTTCGCAGTTCGTATGGGTGAAAACCTTCGCTTCCTGATTGATGACACAATAACCCTCCATCATGATCTCGTCCCAGTGCATCATATCCCGGTATGCCTTCACAGCTTCATGATGGAGCCCCATGATCCATTGCTTGTCTTTGCTGTTCATCACCATCGGCACATAATAAAAATCAAAGCCAGGTGTAATCGAGTCCATTGTGCTTATCTCCAGGATGACCGGAACTGTGTGGCGGCGGATCCGCGCCAGCAGATCGAGGACACCATCCAATGTCACATTGTCCGTACCGCCGACGATGATGGCATCCGTTCCGGACTCACAGATTTTCTCCAGCTCTTCATCGCCGATTTCCTTAGCTGGATCGAGCTTGAATATATGTTTCCACTCTTTCATGTTATACACGTACGCATCCTCCATTACTTGCTTCCATAACGTTCATTATAGCAAAAATCGACTGGATAATTGAGTGATAACCAGGAGGAAAATACGAAGACTTTACGAACGAAGAAAGCCCGGCAATCTTTTGCCAGGCTTTCGGTATCATTGGATCCGGTCGGCCGGGAAAATCAGGCCGAACTGGATTCTTGCTTTTTCCATGATTTCCGCTACATTCAGCGCCAATTCATGTGTATTGATGGCCGATTCCCGTTTTCCGGATTGAATCAAGCTCACAAATTCCTCTATTTCATAAAACATACGATGTTCATTATCCTGCGGACCGCTGATGGTTTTCTCTGTGCTGTCATGATACTGGATCGTCACATCTTCAAAATGCCCGATATGATCGATCCGGATCGTCGCATCTTCTCCTTGTATTTCGGAAGGCTGCGTGGAGCTGGTGATTTTGGAATAGTAGACGACTGCTTCCATTCCGTCATACGTCAATGTGATCGTTGCTTGTCCATCGACGCCCGATTCAAGCAAGGTTCCGCTTGCCTTTATCTCCTTTGGTTTGCCAAACAGCGCAACCAGCGGATATATGCAATAGATACCGATATCCATCGTTGCACCATTGCTGAGCTCGGGATTGAAGGCATTCAGGATCGTGCCTTGCCGATACGCATCATAACGGGAAGAATACTGGCAAAGCTGAGCCACATAGCGCCGCACCGTTCCGATTTCACCCAAATGTTCCTTTACCGCTTGAAAGTTCGGCAAGAATGTCGATTTCATTGCTTCCATCAACAGAACATCATGCTGTTTCGCTGTTTCAATCAAATCCTTGACTTCTGCCGTATTGGATGCCAGCGGCTTTTCGCATAATACATGAACGCCATGCTGCATGAAAATCTTCGCTTGTCCCGCATGCAAAGCATTCGGGCTCGCGATATAAACTGCATCGATCTCTCCGCTCGCTGCCATTTCTTCAATGTCAGTGAACGTATGTACTGCTTTGTGCTTCTTGGCGAATTCCTCCGCCGTTTCAGCTTTCCGGGAATAAACGGTTGTCAGTTCAAAGTCCTTTACTTTCTTTCCTGCTTCCAAAAAGGATTCCGTTATCCAATTCGTTCCGATCACACCAAAGCGCACCATCCCATGTCAGCTCCCTTATTCTTCTGTTTTTTCTTCCAAACGTTCAAGTACTGTATTATAGCCGTCGTTTCCATAATTGAGGCAGCGTTTCACCCGGGAAATCGTTGTCGTGGACGCACTTGTTTCCTGGACGATGCTATGATACGTCGCCCCATCACGGAGCATCTTTGCAACCTGAAGACGCTGTGTAAGCGATTGAATTTCGCTGATGGTTGCAATGTCATCGAAGAAACGATAGCATTCCTCGATATCCTTCAATGAAAGGATCGCCTTGAATAATTCATCTAAATGCTCACCACGGAGCTTGTCAAGCTGCATGCAGCTTCCCTCCCCCATACGCACGGATGTGCTTCTTACCTTATCCTTTATCATACATCATCTTGAGGCTTTTGCGTAATACGACGCGCATTGGAATTTTTATACTGGCATAAACCCCTGTCATGGCAGGAAAAACTAAGCTGGCAGAAGGAAAGGGGTGCCAAAAAATGAAACCGAATATGGGGCTGATCCAGGCAATGATCCGAATTGCTGCCGGCGTCAGCATGGTCGGGTATGCGACAGCTGCACTCGTCACAAAGCCAAAGCAGTTCACCGCCCATTTGGTGTTATTGGCAGGTGCAATCAAGATTGCCGAGGGTATCGTCCGATATTGCCCGAGCATGACTTTGATCAACCAATTTCGTCAAAAACAAGCTTCCAAAGAAGAATAAAAAGAAGAACTGGCCTTTATCCCAGTTCTTCTTTCGTTTTATTCCCCGAACCCGATATCCGTCCGATAATGGAAGGAAGGATTATCTTTGAAAATATCCAGCCCTTTTTTGACACTTTCCACTGCGACCGCCCGATTATGATGTACAGATCCGATGAACAAGATACGTCCGCCGCTGGAAACAAAGCCATCTGCCTTTCTTTCCGTCCCGGCGTGAATGCAGAATACATCATTCGGAAGCCCGGATAAGTCTGGTATCGGAAGCTGTTTCTCGTAGCTTCCGGGATAGCCGCTTGCAGCAATGACCGTTCCAGTCGCATAAGCGTCCTTCCACTTCAGCTTTGGATCTTCACCAGCCGTGACATCCTGCATCACCTGCAGCAAATCATTCTCCAAAAGCGGCAGGATGACTTGTGTTTCGGGATCACCGAAGCGTGCGTTGAATTCGATTACTTTCGGACCGTTGCTTGTTTCGATGAGACCGGCGTAAAGAACACCAGTAAAGGGACGTTTCTCCTCGGCCAGGCCAGAAGCAGCAGGCTTCAGGATACGGCTGACAGCTTCGTCGATCACTGTCTGCTTCAAATCAGGAATTGGTGCAAAAGCTCCCATGCCGCCGGTGTTCGGTCCTTCATCATTATCATAAACGCGTTTATGATCCCGGGCAGGCACGAGCGGATAAACATTTTTGCCATTGACGAAAGCCATCAGTGAAAATTCCTTGCCCTCAAGGAACTCCTCTATGACAACCAGGCTGCCTGCCTGACCGAACTGATTGCCGACGAGCATGCTCTCCACAGCTTCATTTGCTTCTTCAACCGTCTGAGCGACGACAACACCTTTACCAGCTGCAAGACCATCCGCTTTGACAACGATCGGTGCACCCTGTTCGGCAATATAGGCTTTTGCTTTCTCTGCATCCGAAAAGGTTTCACTTGCAGCAGTCGGTATACCATGCGTGCACATGAACCGCTTGGCGTAATCCTTGCTGCCTTCGATCAAAGCTGCTTCCTTTGTCGGACCGAAAACATGCAATCCCTCCTGCTGGAATGCATTGACGACTCCTGCCAGCAAAGGAATCTCAGGTCCGACAAACGTCCAGTCGATCTGTTCTTCCTTGGCAAAGCGTACAAGCTCCTCAACAGCTGTTACATCTATCGGCACACAAGTAGCCAAATCCGCTATGCCGCCGTTCCCAGGCGCTGCATACAGAGCAGATACCTTCGTGCTTGAAGCGAGCTTCGCGACGATGCTGTGTTCACGGCCGCCGCTGCCTATTACAAGAACTTTCACAATGTCTCCTCCTGACGATTAATGCTTGAAGTGGCGCATATCCGTATAAACCATGGCAATATTGTGCTTGTTGCAGACAGCCACGGAATCTTCATCCCGTTTGGAGCCGCCTGGCTGGATGATAGCTGTCACACCAGCTTGCACCGCTGCTTCGACTGTATCCGGCATCGGGAAGAAAGCATCGGATGCAAGCACCGCGCCTTTCGCTTTCTCTCCGGCTTGTTCCAAGGCGATTTCAGCTGCACCGACCCTGTTCATCTGACCAGCACCGACACCGATTGTCTGATCCTCTTTTGCGACTACGATTGCATTGGATTTCACATGCTTCACGACTTTCCAGGCAAAGAGCAGATCCTTCAGTTCTTCCTCTGTCGGCTTGCGATCGGTAGCTACTGTCAAATCCGCTTCCGTCACTGCACCTGTGTCATGATCCTGGACAAGTAAACCGCCGCTTACGCTGACGACTTTTTTCGGCTGCCGGATCTTGTCTGCTGCCAGCTCCAATAGGCGGATATTTTTCTTCTCTGTCAATAGGGCCATTGCTTCCTCCGTGAAGCTTGGTGCAATGACAATTTCCAGGAAGATTTCTTTCAGCTGCAATGCCGTATCTCTGTCCACTTCCCGATTCAAGGCCACGATGCCGCCGAAAATGGATGTTGGATCGGCCTCGAATGCTTTGCGGAATGCATTGGAGATGGTATCGCCGATGCCGACGCCGCAAGGGTTCATATGCTTGACCGCCACCGCAGCCGGCTCCTGGAATTCCATGACAATCTCCAGTGCCGCATTGGCATCCTGGATATTGTTATAGGACAGCTCCTTGCCATGCAGCTGCTTGGCGTTTGCAATCGAGGCACCTTTGACGATCGGCTCCTTATAAAACGCCGCTGCTTGATGCGGGTTCTCCCCATAACGCAGGGATTGGACTTTTTCATATGTAAGTGTCAGTGTTTCCGTATCTTGCTCCTCATTCAACCCTGCAAAATAAGACGCAATCATCGCATCATAATTTGCGGTATGACGGAACACTTTTCCTGCCAGACGGCGTTTCGCTTCATAGGAAAGTTCCCCCTGCTGCAAAGCAGACAATGTCGCATCATAATCATCCGGGTCGACAAGGACTGTGACTCCAGCAAAGTTCTTTGCAGCCGAGCGAAGCATTGTCGGTCCGCCGATATCGATATTCTCAATCGCATCGGCTTCGGTCACGCCGGCTTTCTCGATTGTATTTTTGAAAGGATAAAGATTCACCACCACCAAATCGATTGGTGTGATATCGCGCTCTTTCAGCTCCTGCATATGGCTTTCGAGGTCCCTTCTCGCCAGCAGTCCGCCGTGGATGGCTGGATGGAGAGTTTTCACACGACCGTCCATGATTTCATCGAATTTTGTGACGTCGGATACTGCCATAGCCGGAATGCCTGCTTCCTGCAGCTGTTTCAATGTGCCTCCGGTAGAGATGATTTCATAATCCAATGCTGCCAAACCTTTGGCGAACGGGATGATTCCAGTTTTATCTGATACGCTGATCAACGCACGTGGCATTGCTTTCATTCCTTTCTCGTTATGTAAGTATGGATCGAATCGTTTCCGGATAAAGCCGATGCTCGATGGCTTGAATCCGTCGATGTAATGTCTGACGTGTATCTGTATCCTGTACCTGGACTGCTTCCTGGGCGATGATGGTGCCGGTATCCATGCCTGCATCAACATAATGGATTGTCACACCGCTTACTTTCACGCCTGCTGCCAAAGCTTGTCCGATGGCATCCTTGCCGGCAAATGCAGGCAATAAGGACGGATGGATGTTCACGATCCTTCCTGGAAAAGCTTCCAGCAGTGTCGGTCCGATCAGGCGCATGTAGCCTGCCAGGAAGATCCACTCTATCTGCTTTTCTTTCAGCTTTGCGAGAATGGCTTGTTCATAGGTCTGTTTATCCGGAAAAGTCTTTGGATCGCAGACGAAAGTTTCTACATTCCAATGTTTTGCTTTTAAAATAACAGGTGCTTCCGGCTTATCACAAACGAGCACTGCAATCGAGCAAGGCAAGTCGGATGCCTGTACAATTGCTTCGGCGTTGCTGCCGCTTCCTGAAGCAAATACGGCAGCGGCAATCATGCGGAAAACTCCACGCCTGGCTTATCCGTCACTTCCCCGATGATCCAGGCACTTTCACCAGCGTCCCGCAGAATGGATATGACCCGCTCCGCATCATCCGGGGAAACGATAAGCGCCATGCCGATGCCTGTATTGAATACACCGAGCATATCCTCGAAGACAAGCTGTGCTCTTTCCATCAGGAATTCGTAAACAGCCGGCAGCTCCCAGCTGTCAGTCTGAATTCGCACACCTAGATGCTCAGGTACTGCGCGGGGCAGGTTTTCATGGAAGCCGCCGCCGGTGATATGGGAGATACCATGGATATCGATCTTCTCCTGGACAGCTCGCACTGCTTTGGCGTAGATTTTGGTCGGCTCCAGCAAAACCTCCCCTAAAGGACGATCGAATGGTGCATACACTTCCTCCAAGTTCAGTCCGTTCTGCTCGATCAGACGCCTTACCAGGGAAAAGCCATTGGAATGCAGACCGCTTGATGCGATTCCGATGATCGTATCTCCCTTTTCGACACCTGCTCCGCTGATCAGCTTTTCCTTTTCGCCGATACCGACGACAAAGCCTGCCAAGTCATATTCATCCGCTCCATACATGCCTGGCATTTCGGCCGTTTCGCCGCCGATCAGAGCAGCACCCGCTTCGACACAGCCATCGGCAATACCCTTGACGATCTGTTCGATTTTTTCCGGTTCGTTTTTGCCGCAGGCAATATAATCAAGAAAGAATAATGCTTGTGCTCCCTGCGCGATGATGTCATTCACACACATGGCGACAAGATCGATTCCGACCGTATCATGCCGATCCATCTCAAAAGCAAGCTTCAGCTTTGTGCCCACCCCGTCCGTTCCGGAAACAAGCACCGGCTCCTTGTAGGAAAAGGACGACAAGTCAAAAAGTCCGGCAAACGCGCCGACACCGCCGATCACTTCCGGCCGGTCCGTACGCTTGATATGTTTTTTCATCAAATCCACTGCGCGATAGCCCGCTTCGACATCTACGCCGGCTTGCTTGTAAAGTTCACTCATGCTTGCCCTCCTAACATTTGTACGCCGGAAGTACTGTATCCGGATAGATTTCGGTTGGATAGTTTCCTGTAAAGCATGCTTTGCAAATACCATGGGTCATCTTGTCGTTATCTCCGACGATGCAATCCTCCAGACCTTCAACCGTCAGGAAAGACAGGGAATCTGCTTCAATCAGCTCACGCATTTCCTCGATGCTGTGATTGGCAGCAATCAGCTCAGAGGTCGTGGACGTATCGATTCCGTAGAAACAAGGATTCTGAATCGGCGGGGATGCGATACGCACATGCACTTCCGTCGCCCCGGCTTCCTTCAGCATCCTGACAATCCGTTTGCTTGTGGTGCCGCGTACGATGGAATCATCGACCATGACAACGCGTTTGCCTTCGACGATCCCGCGGACCGCTGACAGCTTCATTTTCACACCCTGCTCACGCAGCTCCTGTGAAGGCTGGATGAAGGTGCGGCCTACATAGCGATTTTTGATCAAACCAAGCTCATAAGGAATGCCGGTTGCTTCCGAGAATCCGATAGCAGCCGAAATACTGGAATCCGGCACACCGGTCACGACATCGGCATCGATCGGTGCTTCCTGCGCCAGGACTTTCCCCATTTTCTTACGGGATGCATGGACATTCTGTCCGTTCAAATTGGAATCGGGACGGGAGAAGTATACATATTCCATCGAACAAAGCGACCGTTCCAGCATGGAAGAAAAACGCTGTGTATGAAGACCCGCATCGCTGATCGTAATCAACTCACCAGGCTCCACTTCGCGCACATATTCAGCTCCTGTCACATCGAAGGCACATGTTTCAGAGGAAACGACCCAAGCATCACCAAGGCGTCCAAGCGACAATGGTCGCAATCCCTTGGGATCGACAGCAACAAACAGCTGTGTTTCGGTAAGGATCGTCAGGCTGTATGCACCTTTGACCATGCTAAGCGCCGATTTGATCGCATCTTCCAATTCTATCTGTCCGCTGCGTTTGATCAGATGGGCAATCACCTCTGTATCAGATGATGTTTGCAGGATGCTGCCCTGTGCTTCCAGCTGCTGCTTCAGTCCGTATGCATTGACGAGATTTCCGTTATGGGCGATGGCCAGGCTGTCCTTTTGGGAACGGAACAGCAATGGCTGTACGTTCTCATAGCCGCCGCCCCCTGCTGTAGCATACCGGACATGACCGATGGCCGCATTGCCGTTCAGCTTGTTGAATTGGCCTTCAGAAAACACTTCATTGATCAGACCGATCCCTTTGTGCAAATGAAGATTTTCCCTGTCGGTCGTGACGATGCCAGCTCCCTCCTGCCCGCGGTGCTGCAGGGCGTGAAGGCCATAGTACGTCACTTCTGCCGCTTTTTCATGTCCCCAAATCGCAAAGACGCCGCATTCCTCATTCAAGCCTTTGATTTCAGCAAGCATGGGATAGCTCCTTTCCAAAGTGCTTCTAGTGTCGGTACAGTTTCTGAGATGATGGTCTGTCCGTCATGCTTGATGACAAGCCCTGCTTCTTCTGTCACCGCGCCGATCTGCTTCGCACTTGGCACTGCCTGTTCGAAGGCTGCCTGATTTTCCGGAGAAACCGTCAAAAGGAAGCGGGATTGCGACTCGCTGAAGAGCGCTGCAGTTGCATCGCCGCCGATTGTCACATCAGCTCCAAGCCCTGTACCGAACAAGCTTTCCGCCAGCGCCACACCGAGGCCGCCTTCTGCAAGGTCATGGGCAGACGCAACCAATCCTTGTTGGATGCTGGTTAATACTGCCTGCTGATTGCCGGCTTCCACATCAAGATCGATTACAGGTGCCTTGCCAAAGTAGCGACCTTCCAGGACATTCTGCAGCTCACTGCCGCCGAATTCCGCTTTTGTTTCGCCCAATAGATAAATGGCATCGCCAGCTTGCTTGAATTGGCTTGTCGTCACATGCGCCAGGTTCTCGACCAATCCGACCATCCCGACAACCGGTGTCGGGAAGATCGCCTGCTGGTTGGACTCATTGTAAAGGGACACGTTTCCGCTGATAACTGGTGTTTCCAATGCCAGGCATGCCGCACTCATACCATCGACGCTCTTCTCCATTTGCCAGAAATTCTCTGGTTTATCCGGGTTGCCGAAGTTCAAGCCATCTGTCAGCGCAAGCGGCTTGGCACCAGAGCTGACGATATTGCGGGCTGCTTCCGCCACGGCAATCTTGCCGCCTGTTTCGGGATCCAAATAGATATAACGGGAGTTGCAATCCGTTGTCATCGCAATTGCTTTCTCTGTCCCGCGCACACGAACGATAGCCGCGTCACTTCCAGGCGCCACTACTGTGCTAGCGCCAACCATGGAATCATATTGGTCATAAACCCATTCCTTGCTGGCGATTGTCGGCTGCTGCAAAAGCTGTTTCAATGCAGCAGCATGATCTTCCACAGCGGGCTTGTAGTCGATTGTCTGGAATTCTGTATAATAATCCGGGACTTTGGAGTCCTTGTAATATACCGGTGCATCCTCAGCCAAGCTGTCGACCGGGATATCTGCTGCCACCTCCCCGTGATGCAGGAGACGGAAACGTTTATCATCCGTCACGGTTCCGACTGCGACAGCCTGCAGTCCGTATTTTTCGAATACATCGATGATGCCCTGCTCCTGGCCTTTCTTCACGACAAGCAGCATACGCTCCTGAGACTCTGACAGCATCAGTTCATAAGGCGTCATATGCTGTTCACGCTGCGGCACGAGGTCAAGGTTCATTTCCATTCCCATGCCCGCTTTACTTGCCATTTCACTTGCACTTGATGTCAAACCAGCCGCACCCATGTCCTGGATACCGACAAGCGCCTCATGCTGAATCACTTCCAGGCATGCTTCGATGAGAAGCTTTTCCATGAATGGATCGCCGACCTGTACAGAAGGGCGCTTCGATTCGGATTCTTCGCTAAGGTCTTCCGATGCAAATGTCGCACCGTGGATACCATCACGGCCAGTTGGTGCACCAGCGTAGATAACCGTATTGCCGACACCGGCAGCGATACCTTTTTGGATGTCCTTCTGGTCGATCAAACCGACACACATGGCATTGACTAGCGGGTTGCCTTCGTAACTATCATCGAATTGGATTTCGCCTCCGACAGTCGGTACGCCGACACAGTTACCGTAACCGGCGATGCCGTGAACCACTTCTTCCAGCAAATATTTCACGCGCGGCGTCGTCAAGTTGCCAAAGCGCAAGGAATTCAATAAAGCGATCGGACGGGCACCCATGGAGAAGACATCACGGATGATGCCGCCGACCCCTGTGGCTGCACCTTGATAAGGCTCGACAGCCGATGGGTGGTTATGACTTTCCACTTTGAATACGACTGCTTTGTCATCGCCGATATCGACGATTCCGGCACCTTCACCAGGTCCCTGCAGCACATGCGGCCCCTTCGTCGGGAACTTGCGCAATAATGGCTTGGATGTCTTGTAGCTGCAATGCTCCGACCACATGACGGAGAAAATGCCTGTTTCCGTGAAATTCGGAAGCCTGCCGAGGATGTTTTTGACGGATTGGAATTCTTCATCCGTCAGACCCATATCCCGATACAGACGGTCCTGTTCGATTTTTTCCGGACTGATTTCAGCTTGTTGTAACATACATTTCCCTCCAGTGATGTAGTACGGATCGGAACATCGCCAGCCCATCGCTCGAGCCGAGCAAATCCTCGACCGCCCGTTCAGGATGCGGCATCATGCCCAGCACATTGCCTGCTTTATTGACGATTCCGGCAATATCGGCCCGGGAACCGTTCGGATTGTTCTTGTAAGTGAAAACAATCTGATTATTTTGCTTCAACTCTTCCAATGTCGCATCGTCGCAATAATAATTCCCTTCTCCGTGAGCAATCGGAATTTGAATTTCCTGCCCTTTTTCATAGCCGGTTGTGAAAATCGTATCATCCCTTTCCACAACAAGCGTTTCATAATGGCACATGAATTTCAGCTTCTCGTTGCGCAGCATTGCACCTGGCAGCAAGCCTGTTTCCAATAGGATCTGGAAGCCATTGCACACACCAAGGACAGGAGTGCCCGCTTCTGCCTTTTGTTTGATTTGGTTCAGAACATCGGATACAGACGCGATTGCGCCGGAACGCAGGTAGTCACCATAGCTGAATCCTCCCGGAAGCAAAATGGCATCATAGTCTGCCAGATTGGCAGATTCATACCATACAAGATCGACTTCTTCTCCCAAGCCATCACGGACAGCATGATACATATCACGGTCACAGTTGGAACCCGGAAAAACGATGACAGCAAATTTCACGAGCGTATACCCTCCTCGACTGTATAGCTGTATTCTTCCATGACAGGATTGGCAAGCAGCTTATCGCACATCCGCTGTACTTCCAATGCCACATCAGCTTCATCCGGCAGCGTCATTTCGATGTATTTGCCGACTCGTGTGTCCGCCACATCCGGGAATCCATTTGCCCGCAATGCTTCCTGTACAGCCTTACCTTGCGGGTCGAGGACCCCTTCTTTCAGCGTGATGAAGATTTTTACCTTTTTCATTTTGCTGCCTCCAGTCGATTTAAGATTGCATCATATACGTCGATCAAGTCACCCAGGTCTTCCCGGAACACATCCTTGTCCATCTTGCCGCCATTCTCCTTATCCCAAAGCCGGCATGTATCCGGGGAGATTTCATCGGAAAGGAGGATGGAGCCATCTTGGTCACGGCCGAATTCCAGCTTGAAATCGACCAGCTGCAGACCGACTCTGTCAAAGAATGCCTGCAGATGCTGGTTGACCTCCAAAGCCGCTTGCTTGATGAAAGCGAGCTCCTCTTCATTCAGATCCGTCAGCAGCAATGCATGCGCATCATTGATGATCGGATCATCCAAACTGTCATCCTTATAGTAAAGCTCTGTCAAAACGGGCTGGAAAACGGTCTTCTCCGGAATACCGAGTCTTCTCGTAATGCTGCCTGCTGCAACATTCCGAACGACCACTTCGAGCGGTACGATCGTCGTCTTCTTCACCAGCTGTTCAGTCTCGCTGAGCGGCTTGATGAAATGCGAGGAAATGCCCTGCTCCTGCAAGTATTCGAAAATATGGGTCGAGATAAGATTGTTGTAGCGGCCTTTTCCTTCGAAGCTTGCTTTCTTCTTGCCATTGAATGCTGTTGCATCATTTTTATAAGACAGCACGAGCTCCTGCTCTTTTTCTGCTGATTGAAATACTTGCTTGGCTTTTCCTTCGTACAGCAATTTACCTTTCACGTTCTCCACCCCGTTTGTCAAAGTATTATTCTAGTCCGATTTTATGGAAAATCTGATCCACGTTTTTCAAGTGATACGTATAGTCGAAGCAGTCATCGATTTCTTCCTGGCTCAGGAATGCCGAGATTTCTGTTTCTGCTTCGATAAGCTGCTTGAACTGTGTTTCTGTTTCCCAGGCTTCCATGGCCTTCGGCTGGACGATATCGTATGCTTGCTCACGGCTCATGCCTTTGTCGATCAGCGCAAGCAATACACGCTGAGAGAAAATGACGCCATATGTGCGGTCGATATTACGCTTCATGTTTTCCGGGAAGACAGTCAGGTTCTTCACGATATTCGAGAAACGATGGAGCATATAATCCAGCGCGATTGTCGCATCTGGCAAGATGACGCGCTCGGCAGATGAATGGGAAATATCGCGTTCATGCCAAAGTGCCACGTTTTCGTAAGCGGTGATCATATGGCCGCGGATCAAACGCGACATACCGACCATGTTTTCGGATCCGATCGGATTACGTTTATGCGGCATCGCAGAGGAACCTTTTTGACCTTTTGCAAAGAATTCTTCCACTTCGCGTGTTTCTGTTTTTTGGAGTCCGCGGATTTCTGTCGCGAATTTCTCGATGCTGGTTGCAATCAGCGCCAATGTGCTCATATATTGGGCGTGGCGGTCACGCTGCAATGTTTGTGTGGATACCGGTGCCGGCTTTAAGCCTAGCTTTTTCGTCACATATTTCTCTACATATGGATCGATGTTTGCATATGTACCAACCGCGCCGGAAAGCTTTCCATACTGGATTGTTTCGGCAGCAGCATCGAAACGCTCCAGGTTCCGTTTCATCTCTTCATACCATAGCGCCATTTTCAAACCGAAAGTTGTCGGTTCGGCGTGGACACCATGTGTGCGGCCCATCATGACGGTATGCTTATGCTCCTTTGCTTTTGCTTCCAGGATATCGATGAAATCGACGATACCTTTGCGGATGATTTTGTTCGCTTGCAGCAAGAGATAAGATAAAGCTGTATCCACTACATCGGTGGAAGTCAGGCCGTAATGCACCCATTTGCGTTCTTCGCCCAATGTCTCGGATACTGCACGCGTGAAGGCCACCACATCGTGACGTGTTTCTTTTTCAATCTCCAGAATGCGGTTGATATCGAAGGACGCGTTTTCACGCAATGCCTTCACATCGGATTCGGGAATGACACCTAAATCACTCCATGCTTCACATGCCAGGATTTCGACTTCAAGCCATGCCTGATATTTATTTTCATCCGTCCAGATTTTGCCCATTTCTTCTCTTGTATAACGTTCAATCATGCATTGTTTCCTCCTAGTGATCGTGTAAAGGCGTCGGTTTCATCCAGTAAGGATTTCCTTGACGTTCCAACCATCGTAAAATGTCCCATTTTCCGTTTCGGCTTGGCTTCCTGCTTGCCATAATCATGAATGTGGGCAAGCGGTCTGTCAGGATGCCCCCAATACTGGTCCAGCGCTTCTCCTAATAAATTTATCATAACGGCAGCCCCGATAAAATGGACCGGCAAAAGAGGCAGCCCGCAGATGGCGCGGATATGCTGCTCGAATTGCGAAACCGTACAAGCTTCAATCGTATAATGCCCCGAATTATGCGGTCTTGGCGCCACCTCATTCATATACAGTTCATTGCCTGATACAAACATCTCGACGGTGAAGGTCCCGACAACACCGGCGGCTTCAGCCAGCTTACCGGCAGCGATGCGTGCTTGCTCCGCCACTTCGTCCGCGACAGCAGCCGGAGCAATGGTCCGATATAGAATATGATCCCGATGTTCATTTTCCGCTACCGGGAAATAGGTTATTTGCCCATCTTCCCCCCTCGTCAGGACAATCGATATTTCCTTATCGAAGGTGAGCCAGGCTTCCATGATACAGCGGCCGTTCTGCCGGACGAATTCCGCAGCTTCTTTCAAGTCTTCCTTCGTATTCAGTTTTAGCTGTCCCTTGCCGTCATATCCGCCGCGGCAGGTTTTTACGACAGCTGGGAAACCGATCTCCCTGATGCTTGCCAACAATTCCTTTTCGTCCGTTACGATTGCAAAAGGCGCCACCGGAAGATCCAGTTCTTTCATCAGGTTCTTTTCATTCGCACGATCTCCGCTGATTTCCAGAAGAAGCGAGCCCTGCGGGAGTTTCCCGACTTCCTCCAAAAGCTTCGCAGCTCCCAGATCGACATTCTCGAATTCATAGGTGACGACATCGCTTAAGCTTTCCAATTTTCGGATAGCGTCCCGATCATCATAGGCCGCTTCGATATGCAAGTCCGCCACTTGCGCAGCCGGACAATCAGGCGTTGGATCAAGGACGATAATGCGGTATCCCATATGCTTGGCTGCTGTTGCCATCATACGGCCAAGCTGACCGCCGCCAAGTATGCCGATGGTGATGATATTATTTGGTCGCAAGCTGATCCCTCATTTCTGCCACTTGTTCTTTCATCCCTTGCTGATAAGCTGTCAGGCGCTCGGCAATCGCTCTGTCATGGATGCCAAGCATTTGCGCTGCCAGGATACCGGCATTTTTGGCGCCGGCTTTCCCGATTGCCACCGTAGCCACCGGAACACCCCCTGGCATCTGGACGATTGATAATAAGGAATCCATCCCGTCCAGTGCCTTTGTCTGTACCGGGACACCGATCACGGGCAATGTCGTCTTGCTGGCAACCATTCCGGGCAAATGAGCTGCACCGCCTGCACCGGCAATGATCACCTTCAATCCTCTATCCCTGGCACTTGATGCATATTCAAACATATCCTCCGGTGTCCGGTGAGCTGAGATCACTTCTTTTTCATAAGGGATATCCAGCTCTTCCAGCAGCTTGCACGCATGCTCCATCGTTTCCCAATCAGAGATGCTGCCCATGATGATTCCAATCTCCGCCATCTTATCCCTCTTTCCTATTTTTTTCCGTAAAAAAAGCCTATTCACCCTCCCGCTAAATGAGAGAAGACGAATAGGCATACAGGTGTCGTAGGCTCATAATCATGCAGTCCATCTTCCCTCATAGTCCGCTATTTACGGTAGCAGGTAGAGACTTCCGGACCATATTTCCGGAAATATATGAGGTACGATCTATAAGCACAGCTACGTGCTATGATGTCAAAACTAGCCGTGTCTTTCATGCATGTTTATGATAACAATTCTGACACACATCGTCAATGAAAAAATCGAACGATGATTATTTTGTTATATTTAATGTTCGGTTTTTAGTAATTTTGTGTCAAAGCTTACTTTCTTTCCGACCGGCTCTATCCTTTTACTGCCGTTCTCGACCGTTTCCCGGAAGATGGGCTCTTCCACTTTCCGGACTGGCAGATAACCCTCTGCTTTGATACGTGCAAGACAAGCATCGATCGTCTCATTCTCACCGAGCTCAAAACGTTTCTTTGCCGGCTTCTTTTCTTTTGGCATTGCGGATACGCTCCCTTTTTACGCTTTTCACCCAGAAACCGCCAAAAATCTGCCGCGGCTCATAGGCAATGATAAAGGCCTTCGGATCGATTCCCTTTATATCTTCGTATAGCTTCAATTCATATTTACGCGGGGTCAGGATCTGCATCGCAAGGCGGTCCCCATCCATTCCATAGGCGAACCAGCTTGTGACGCCATAGCCCTTCTCACGGAGTTTTCTCGTAAAATCGATGCTTGGATCAGAAGATATGACATTGACGGTGATATAGCCAAGTGCCAGCTTTTCCTCTATTTTTGAACCGAGGACGACACCGATCCCAAAGCCAAGTGCATAGGCGATCAGGTTCTGAATTTGATCCAAATTATCCAGGACCAGCCCGAGACCAATCGTATAGATCGTAATCTCAAAAACACTGACGAAGGCCGCAATATAGCGTCTCCCTTTTAATGTCAGGATGACCCGCAAGGTATTGAGGCTCACATAAACAATATTGACGACAAAGATGATCAATACCATGACGATTGGTATCTCCAGCAACTAGATTCCTCCTTCTTGCTCGTAAAAATTGCTGCTTTTGCAGTATCAATAGCCGTACTGCTTGCGTTTTCTCCTCCTGATCAAATGAATCGGTATCGCAATCAGGATGATCACTGCCATGATACCGGCCACTGCTGTGATGGCCGGGAATTTATCCGCCCTGGCAGCAGCGATTGCAAAATACGCCCAGACGAATACGAGCGGATAAATACTATCACGGAATATATGCATAACGCCAATTGCCAGGATTGCACCTGCAAGAAGCAAAATGATTGTCCAAACTTCACCTGATAAAAGCCAGCCTCCTACATTATCCACCCCAAGAGACACAAATAGAATACCGACATTCAACATGGTAGCGACGGAAACCCAGCCGATATAGATGGAGAACGGAAACAAATCGAATTTCCGGCGATCGGATGAAGTCGATATTGTTTGGTACAGGATTCCCAAAGAGATGAGCAGCGCTGCCATCGGGATGATGGAGAGACTGAAGAGCTCATAATGGAAGCAGAATATCCAAGCAATATTAAAGATACAGCTGGCAATGAATGTCCCTGCAGCTTTTGCATACCATTCCGTTTCCCGTGTGGATCGCAGAAATAAACGTATCACCCAAATCAGGACGAATAAATAGATGACACTCCAAATACTGAATGCATAGCCTGCCGGCTGGAACAATACGTCCAGCTGGTCGGATAATTGCTGCGTAGTCTTTCCGCCAAGAGGCAAGGCATTGGACAGATAATTGACGGCGATTGTTGCAATATAAGCCAGTAAGCTGAACCAAGCCAGCTTCACTGAACGATTACTCATGTAAATTCCTCCTCCTCGCCCGCTTGACAGACGATCATGGTCACTCGTAAGTATAATACAATTATACCCGACAGCGCCGCAATCAACGCACAAAGGTAAAATCCGACCATAAAACTGTATTTTTCGCCCATATAAAAAGCCGCCCCGATCGGAGCGGCTTCCAGTCAAGCCAAAAAGATGAAGTATAGCAGGAATACGACGAACAGGAACCACATGACTGGGTGGACTTCCTTCACGCGCCCTTTGACAAGCAAAGTAAGCGGGTAGAAGATGAATCCAATCGCAATACCGGTAGCGATGCTGCCAGTCAGCGGCATCATGAGAATCGTGAAGAAAGCTGGGACAGCGAATTCAATTTTATCCCACTCGATATCCTTCAAGGAAGAGCACATCAGTACGCCGACGACAATCAAGGCCGGTGCCGTCACTTCATTGGTGATGATGGACAGCAGCGGGCTGAAGAATAATGCCAAAAGGAAGCAAATCGCAGTGACAACTGCTGTGAAGCCTGATCTTCCGCCTGCACCGACACCAGTTGTCGATTCGACATACGCGGTAGTATTGGAAGTACCTAAAACGGCACCCGCAACTGTCGCACCAGAATCGGCAAGCAATGCCTGTCCGGGATTGGGCAATTTACCATCCTTCATCAAGCCGGCCTTCGTAGCAACAGCAACCAATGTGCCTGCTGTGTCAAAGAAATCGACGAATAGGAATGTCAAGATGACAGTCAGCATTTGGATGGTGAAGATATCACCAAAGTGCGCAAAGGCAGCCCCGAATGTTGGTGCAAGACTCGGCACACTTCCGACGACATCCCCGACTGCTGTCGGAGGATCAATCAAGCCGACAATCATACCAGCTACCGCTGTAATGATCATTCCGATGAAGATTGCGGCACGGAATCCTATCACCAAAAGAATTGCCGTAACAAAGATACCAAAGATGGCCAGCAGGGCCGGACCGCTGTGGATATCCCCAAGGGCCACGACCGTATCCTCGCTCATCACTACGAGATTAGCGTTTTTCAAGCCGATGAAAGCGATGAAGAGTCCGATACCGGCCCCTACTGCCAATTTCAAAGTCGGCGGAATGGCGTTGATCAAAAGCTCACGCAAACCAGAAAGGGAAAGAATCATGAAAATCACACCGGAAGCAAATACGCCTGCCAATGCAGTTTGCCATGGAATTCCGTAAGTAAGTACAACTGTGAAGGCAAAGAATGCATTCAATCCCATGCCAGGGGCAAGCGCTATCGGCAATTTTGCAAAGACACCCATGATCAGGGTCCCGATTGCAGAAGCGATTGCTGTGGCAGTGAAAATTGCGCCGGCATCCATACGGCCGCCATTTATTGCGCTGTCGGGCACTCCCTGGAGAGTCAGCACATTCGGATTGACGAACAGGATGTACGCCATCGACAAGAATGTCGTAATACCGGCGATTATCTCGGTGCGGTAAGATGTGTTCAATTCGTCAAAACGGAAAAAACGTTTCATAACTTGTTACTCCTCCTGTTTCTTCGATTGGGCAGGATAAGCTTTCAAATAAAAAACACTTCTGCCTGAAGCAAGAAGCGTTTCCTATCTACACCACATCTGCGTATGTAACCCAGATTGAAATGTCAGCGTAGTCAGGTTAATGACGGTAACCTGGTAGAAACTTATGGGCCATATTCCCAAAATTATACGAAGACGAAAAATATATAGTATCAATACTCTTTCACTATAAAAGCATTTTGCACGCTTCGTCAATGTTTTTTCGGAAAATGAACCTAATAATAGTGTTAGAAATCGTTTCCATTTCATTCAGCTGATGGTGGATCGCACTTTTTCTGCATTGTGTTCTTCGAAATAGGATTGAATGACAGCATGATCGGAATGCGGCACCGCTTCCCCTCTGACAAATTGGGCACCATTGATCTGGCCGCCTGTAAGCAGGACCATGTCACCTTCTTGACTGAGATCGAGTGCAAGACGGATACCTTCCGTTCTCGTCCGTGCTGTCGACACATTATTCACTTCATCGGAAAACCCTTTGCAGACTGCAGCAATGATGGTGTCGGGATCATGAAACCCGGGGTGATCCACGGACACGACAATTTCATCTGCCCGTCCCTCGACTGTCTGTGCCATTTTAGGCATTTTCCCGAAATCACGAATGCCGACCCCCAAGATCATGACGATCAAACGACGATGCGGAATCGTGTTCACGGCGTCCAATAGCTGATCCAATGCCGCCGGTGTATGGGCATAATCGAGAATGATCTTTCTATTACCGTACTGCTCCATCACCTCAAAACGCCCTTCTGGACTTTCGATTGCAGCTAAAACATCCACAATCGCCTGCAAATCGAATCCGAGCTGGATTGCCGTCCCGACAGCCGCAAGCAGATTGGCAACATTATACTTCCCATAAATCGGTGCGTGAACCGCATAGCATTCCCCATCAGCATGAAGATCGAATTGTGTGCCATGCCTGTCCGTCCGCAGGTTCCGTGCCATTAAATCAGCTCCGCTGTGCCTGTCGAGGCTATAGGTCAATATCTTCCCCTCAAACATATCCAGGATATCGCGTGACATCTCATCATCGAGGTTCACGATTGCACAAGCTGCCTGCTGGAAAAGCATCAGCTTTGCACGCTTATATTTATCCATCGTTTTATGGAATTCCAAATGCTCAGGCGATAGATTTGTATGAATGGCCACATCGAATGTCATCGCTGCAGTACGTTTCTGCTCCAAGGCAATCGATGTCGCCTCCATGACAACGGCCTTTTCCCCGACTGATTTCAGCTGTCTGAAAAGGGCATGCAAATCCGCGGATTCCGGCGTGGTGGGTGTGCTTTTGGAAAACTCCAGTCTTTCCTTTGATGTAAATATGCCGCATGTGCCAATGGAAGTGGTCGCAAACTGGAGCTGATTCAGCAGCGAACGGACGTATGCGGCTACGGTCGTCTTCCCATTGGTGCCAGTGACAGCGATGGTCACAAGTTTCTTCCAAGCTTCCCCTGATAATAGGACTGCCATCTGCGCCATCGCCAGCCTGGCATCCTCCACTGCAAGGAATGTACAATCCTCATGCTCGCGATAATAGGATTTCAGCAAATCTTCATCTGTGCCGACGATGATGGAAGCACCCTTTGCAATGGCATCCTCGATAAAGGCATGCCCATCATGATTTTCTCCCTTTACACAAATGAAAACATCATTCTTGTTCACATGACGGGAATCAAATCGGACAATATTGGCTATTGTACTGGAAGCACCGTAAATCCGTTTAAATTCCACTTTATGCTGTTTCATCAAATTGATAATCATGGCTACCCCCTGTATTTCCGCTCCAAGTGTTTTCTTCTTTTACCCTGAAGATGCAGCGGTTATACAGTCATCATGGAAATCATGATTCGGGAACTAGGTTATTCCAGATTAAACCATTGATTACCTGGTTTATCCACTTTATAATGTAAACATGCTACATCAAAGGTGTTGACGTAAAGTGAAGAAATCTTTTATCGGCAGCCGTGTCCTGAAGACGGGGATTGCTGTGTTTTTTACAGCACTAGTTTGTGAAGTATTTAACATAACACCGGCATTTGCAGTCATCGCGGCCATCGTAACGATTGAGCCGACGATCCATGCCTCTATCCAAAAAGGTCTGATACGTCTGCCAGCCAGTATGGTCGGAGCAGGTTTCTCCGTCCTTTCGATCCATTTATTCGGTGCTTCTCCGCTGACCTACACGGCAGCGGCTTTTTTGACGATTTTGGTCTGCTATAAACTGAAGCTGCATGCGGGCTTGATTGTTGCAACGATTACAGCAGTGGCCATGATCGATGTGGAGCATACGAGCCTTTGGGCTGATTTCTGGTCCCGTCTGGGCGGGAGCATCATCGGAATCATCATTTCCACACTCGTGAATATGCTCATCTTTCCGCCTGACTACTTAAAGAAATCACGTTCACAGCTGGACGTGGTCATCACACATACCAATCAGCTGTTACAAGCATTCGTGGATTCGAGAATCAAGCAAACTGGAGTGGACCAGCCGATTCAAAGCCTGACAGGATCCTTTCGCCGACTGACCGAGGAACGACTACTGCTGGAGCAGTACATAGAGCAGCAGGAGCGGGAAATGCGTTATCATTTTCCGAACTCGAAAGCGAAAGCACTGTTGGATGAAGAGTCCGCTTTCGCTGAGAAATTGAAGCTTATCCATTATCATCTTTGGAATCTGATCCATGCTGGCCGAAGCGGCAAACCGCTGCATTGGAGTCCGAATCAGCGCCATCGTTTCATCGAAGCTGCAGAAGCTGTCCAGCTGAATCTGCAGCATTGGACGAAAGATGGCAGTCCGACAGACGGAAGGCAGTTCCGGGAATTGTTCAAGCTGTTCTGGAGCATAGACATGCCGAAAAATCCTGAGCACGGATACTTCCCGATTGAAAGCATCTACTTGTATGAGCTGCTGTCCATCCATCAGCTCATCGAGAGCCAGCAATCCGAAAAACACCATATGCTTACACAAAAAGAGGCCATGCCATCTGATTGATGGCATGGCCTCTTGGTATATTGGGATAATTTCAATATGTATTCAAGGAATTGATATACTGAATAGCAAGCAATTTTGCTTACGTACTTCTATGAATCATCTCTTCACGATCGGGTACTCCAGCCAAGAACCATCTTTCTTCTTTTCGTAGCCAGAGTATGATTTTTTATTAGCATCATACTTTAATAAAGGAATGATGTTACTTTTCACGGTTTCCCCATCTATATAAAAATGACTCGATTTATCCCAAAAAACTCTTCCCAGATAACTTTTGTCATCCGCAACCTCTGCAGTCGATACATGACCTGCAATGATATCTTTCATGAAAATACCTGTTTCTGCAGGATATTTCCAAAAGAATTCATTCGTCCTCGTTGCTTGCTTCCAATCTTCTTCCTCACAGATACCAGCATGAACATATATTTGATTTTCGGTTTCGTAATACGGAAGCCGTCTATTTTTTTCAGAGAGCCAATTCAACAGCTCTCCATGCTTCTCTTTTAGCATTTGTACCATATAGTGACTTATTTCATAGTAAGAGCCTTTTGTCATCACTGGCTGTTTTTCCATCATTTCAAACTGTTCTCCGGAAAAGAAGCTTTTGATCGTAAATAAGTTAAAATCGTGTGCAAGCCATTTTGACTTATCGTCCAGTGTTGTATACCAGTCAATGAACATTTTTTCATGGTTGCCCAATAATGTGATAACTTGTTTTGGATACTTTTCCTCCAAATGTTTGATATGGTAAAGCACCTGGCAGCTGTCTGCACCGCCATCAACATAATCTCCCAAAAGTATCAATTTATTTTCCTCACCGGCATCCAAATCAACTAAATGCAGCGTATCCATCATTGCTTCGTAACATCCATGAATGTCACTCATTGCATATAGCTTTGGCACTTGCACTCCCCCTTCATAAAAAAACAAGCCTATTTTATAGATTCTCCTTTAAAAAGAACTCTGTAAAATAGGCTTTGATTTCAGTATATATTATTTGGGCTTTTTATTCCCACTCAATAGTCGCAGGCGGCTTGCTTGTAATGTCATACACGACGCGGTTCACATGATTCACTTCGTTGACGAAACGTACAGAAATACGTTCCAACACATCCCAAGGGATACGTGCCCAGTCGGATGTCATACCGTCGATGGAAGTTACGGCACGGATGCCAAGCGTGTAGTCATACGTACGGGCATCGCCCATCACGCCGACGCTCTTGAAGCCTGGAAGTACAGTGAAGTACTGCCAAATGTCTCGATCAAGACCAGCTTTTGCGATTTCCTCTTGCAGGATAGCATCGGATTCACGTACAATTTCAAGCTTCTCTTCCGTGATTTCACCGATTACACGGATTGCCAGACCTGGTCCCGGGAAAGGCTGGCGATGCACGATTGCATCCGGCAAGCCAAGCTGTGTTCCAAGCTCACGTACTTCATCCTTGAACAATGTTTTCAGCGGCTCGATCAATTCAAACTGCATGTCTTCAGGCAGTCCGCCCACATTGTGGTGGGATTTGATCGTCTGTGCCGTTTCCGTCCCGCTCTCCACGATATCCGTATAAAGCGTGCCTTGTGCAAGGAAGTCCATGTTTTCAAGCTTGGAAGCTTCATCATCAAATACATAGATGAATTCATTACCGATGATTTTCCGTTTTTGCTCCGGATCGGAAACACCTTCCAGCTTACTTAGGAAACGATCCTGTGCATGCACGGCAATCAGGTTGATTTTGAATTCATCACGGAAAGTTTTCTCGACCATTGCACCTTCATTTTTACGCAGCAAACCGTGATCGACGAAGATACAAGTCAGCTGATCGCCGATTGCTTTATGGATAAGGGCAGCTACTACAGAGGAGTCCACTCCGCCGCTCAATGCACATAGTACATTGCGGTCACCGACTTGCTGACGGATTTTTTCGGTCTCCATCTCGATGAAGTTTTCCATTGTCCAATCCGCTTTTGCATGACAGACGTCAAAAACGAACTGCTTGAGCAAATGATTGCCGTACTCGGAATGACGTACTTCAGGATGGTACTGCACACCGTAAAGATTGCGCTCTTTATTGCTGATTGCCGCAACTGGGGTGGACGGGCTTGTTGCATCTACGCTGAAGCCTGGTGCTGGGTCCAATACTTTATCGCCATGACTCATCCAAACAAGCTGTTTTTCCGGTGAGTCTTTGTAGATGACGGAAGGGTTTGTCAGCGTGATTTCCGCGCGGCCGTATTCCCGGCTGTCAGCACGCTGGACATTTCCGCCGAAATGCTGTGTCATCAGCTGCATACCGTAACAGATTCCCAATACCGGGATGCCAAGTTCGAAGATTTCTTCATCACAGCGGAAGCTGTTTTCATCATATACACTATGCGGTCCGCCGGAAAGGATGATTCCTTTCGGGTTCATCTTACGGATCTCATCTGCTGTCAGCTTGTGGGAATGCAGTTCGCTGTATACACCGAACTCCCGGATCCTTCTTGTGATCAATTGATTGTACTGGCTGCCAAAGTCCAGTACCAATATCATATCTGTATCGATATCCAAAGTCTGTCCACTCCTTCTTTGTTCTCTAGATATAAGCAGGTCGGGTGCAAGCACCACATTTTACCTTTATCACGTCATGAAAAAAACAGAAGCTGAATCCGCGCCGTGTTTCAAGGCGGAATCCAGCAAAGTAACGTAGTCGGCTCAAGCCTTCAATGGATGTCGGCAGCAGCTTGCCGCGTCTATCTGAAGGTGCTTATTGCCTCTTATTCTATCAATGTGCCTAAAATGGGTCAAGATGTCGCTTGTTTAATTAAATTTTCCCACAATTCGACAGCGTTTATCCACGCCTGGGCACTTTTTTCGTTCCGATATAATATTCGTTCATATTCGGCGGTCAGCTCGGACATATGCTTATTGCCGAACTCTTTATCGATGATCTGTGCATATTCTCTCAGCGTTTGACTTGAAGGACGGCTGAAACCTTTATGCGACAGCAGGCGCAGCAAATAACGATAAGCCTTTCCGAATGTTTCCTCGGACTGCTCCTTTCGATATTTCCGTACGTAATAGGCAGTCAGCCATCTATAACGAGTCAGATATAGGATAATTGCCAAAAGCAGCACCACGATGGACGGAATGATCCAATACAGCGGATGAAAATCAGAGGAAGCCGCCGTCTGATTATCCTGCACAGGCGCTTCTTCCTGCTCCTCCGGCTGTTCTGGAGCCGGCTCTGGATCCTCCTGTTCAGGCGTTTCTGGTTCTGTTTCCGGCGTTTCACTTGCAGTCTCTTCCTCACTGACGAATTCCGCAGGGTTAGTGAACCCTTGTGTCGGCTCAAACGGAACCCAGCCTGTATCCGGGAAATATACTTCCACCCAGGAATGAGCATTGGCATTTGTGACCATATAGGTTGTCATGCCATCAGGAGTGGTGAAATTCGGATTGGACGCAGCCTGTCCCTCGGTAAAGCCTTTCACCCAGCGGGCGGGGATATCCGCAGCCCGCAGGAGGACGACCATCGCAGATGAGAAGTTATCGCAATATCCGATTTTGCTTTCGAATAGGAACTGATCGACATAATCCTGATCCTCTTCCGGGACCGGGATATCCTGCGTCCGGTATTGGAAGCCATTCTGGTTGAAATATTGCTCGACAGCTTTTGCCTTATCATAACGTGTATCGCCGGCAGCAGTGATTTCATCTGCCAAATCACGTACGCGCTCCGGCAGATTTTCAGGCAGCTGGGTATAGCGGTAATGGGTATTCGCATCATCCATCCCGGAATCATTGCGCAGGTCCTCGAGATTATATTGCGGTTCCTCGAATGCTATTGTGTAATTTTCCTCTGGATATTGAGCCCGATTGAACGTCTCCACGACACCGAAATCGGGATCCACCGCAGCAGCAACCGGGTCGCTGAAGAATGTCTGCACGCCGTAAGGATACACAAGCCTGTCCAGCACTTGATTGGGGCTCGGAAGAATGACGGCTTCCCGAGCCTCTGTCGCTACATTCCCGGTGTAAAGATCGATGCCGACCGGTTCCCCGCTCTGGAAATTTTCTGGTTCCGCTTCCCTTGAACGTTCCCAGCCTTTTCCTGTATACACATCTTTACTATCCACTCTCCAATAACCACTGGCTTCTGTCGATGCCCAGAACGCGATTGTGTTATCTTGTTCGAATGGACCGCCCAGTCGGGAATCATCCTCCCCGTACCCGACTTTTTTGATACCGCCTTCCCCTTCCTTTTCCTCGTTGCTATTTGACATGGTCTGGATGAATGGAACTGGATCTGCCCATTGCGGCGGCAGTTTCGGCGCTGCATATCCAACTGCTGCCGAAACTGCAAGTATGACCAGGAGCGGGACGGTCCACAGCAGCAATTGCTTTGGAAACTGTTTCTTTTCCCCTCCCTGATAAAGCCTCGCAAACGCAGAGATACCCATCGCAAAAAAGCTGATCAGAAAGACACGGACGACGGCTTCGCTGCCATCGTATGGTGTGAAAGTATCCAGTATCCCGATATAAAGGAATGTCATGATGATGAAGAAGAAAATACGGTTGGCAACGATGAACCAGTAATAAAGCAGATAGCTCATCAGCCATAGCAGGATCAAAAACAGCAAGGTCCTGAAAAACGGCGTAAGCGATGCAAATTCGCCAGTAAACAGCAATTGCAGATTTGCAGGGAGTTCTGTCCGGATGAACGATAGCCAGCCTCCCGCAATCAGGTTTTCTTCCATCACGGATACTTGCAGGACGATCATCAAAGCGGCAAGCTTCAGCACGAAACGTAGCCACCAGGGCATCCTGATAGCCGACAGTATGAAACAGCTCGCAGTGAAAAGGATGAAGATCGGCAAATTGCCTGTATCGCTGATCTCATCCAATGGCCGGAGCCATTCCCAGAACAAGAGGAACCCGCATACATATATCACATAGCGGATCCATAGCATCGGCCGGGCTCTCTTACGCATTACGCTGCACCTCCGTTCGGGCAGTTTTTTGTACGGGATGGATATCCATCTGATGACCAAGCTGGCGGACTCCCTGCAAAAGGTTTTTCTCCTTTGTTCCAAGTTCCGCATGAGAGCAGATGTATAAAACCGTCAATACATAGCCGGTTTGTCTTAGCTTGCGCAGCAATGGCAGATCCCTGCTATCCAGATCGGTTGTCACATAGTAAACAGTCGAGCCCTTCGGCTGCTTTGACAGCTCTGCCGCCAATGCATGGAGATGCGGCCGCCCCACCTCCCGGCTCACGGTAGTCAAATAGTGCTGCACGCGCTGCAGCTGGGCGCTGCCCATTGTTGCCGGCAGCCATTTAGCGTCATGGCCGAGGCTCATGAAGCCGACTTGTTCATTTCTTTTTTTCAGCTTCCGATAGACAGAAAAGGCAATGACAACTGCATATTCAAAGAGATCTTCGGCCTGCCGATCCACTCTTCTGTCCAATGCGACAAGCACGTCCGCGCTCTTTTCCTGCTCGAATTCCTTCGTCATCATATCCTGCTTCCTTGCTGATGCTTTCCAGTCGATCCAGCTGAATCGGTCTCCCGGCGTGTACTCCCGGATTCCAGAAACGACGCTCGTCTGCTTCGAACGCGGTGCATACGCAATAGCCGCCCCTTCCTCAAACACACTATTCGGATTGCCGACTGTCATCTCCCTTTCAGCTGGATAGACATGAAGCTGCTGACTGATATCGAATACCGCTTCTTTTTCGATCAGCTGAAATGGATCACCAGTACGCAGACGAATCTGATGGAAGCTGTGCTCCCCCCGAGGGAGCCTGTCCAGGACATATTGGATACGCAGATGTCTGCGGAAGCCCGGAAACAGGATATGCTGCTTTAGCTGCCTCGATTCAGCAGCCCGCAATGTTCCATCCGGTCTGCTCATTTTCAGCAAAGTCTTGTCAAATAAATCTTCAATTTGTAAATACACAAGCGGAAATGGCAAACCTCGAGACAGTGTGATTTCGACAGTCACTTCCCCGCCGCTTTTGACATAGTACTTGGAGAACGACCTTTCCACCCTCCAGCCGTCAAGGGGGTATGCCAGCACAAGCAGCACATATAACAAAATAGGTACGTAAGCATAAAACAAGAACCAGCTGACAAAGCCACCTTGAAACATGCTGTAACAAAACAGGATGATGGCCAGCAAAAAAATGCTCACCAGCTTAAAGGCAAAGCGCAGCTTATCTTTCATGTACGGATTCCTTCTCCACTGGTACATCCACTGCCTCGATCAGCCGCTGGACAAGCATCTCTGGCGTCAAGCCATCGTAACGCGCTTCCGAACGCAGCAAAATCCGATGGCCAAGCACGAATGGAGCCAATGTCTGTACGTCATCAGGAATGCAATAGTCGCGGTCATGGATGAATGCATACGCTTTGGCTGCCCGCATCATTGCAATGGACCCGCGGGGGCTAAGCCCTACATAAACATCGGGATGCCTGCGCGATATTTGTGCCAAATCCACAATATACTGCTGTATCTGCGGATCGACATACACATTTGCCGCTGCCTCCTGCATGCTTATCAGATCAGCTTTTGTCATGACGGATTCCACGGCGCTTATTGGGTGCTTGGTTCCGACAGCATCCAGCATCTGCATTTCTTCCTGGGCATTCGGATATCCCATCCGGATTTTCAGGAGGAAGCGATCCAACTGTGCTTCCGGCAGCGGATAAGTGCCTTCATAGTCGACTGGATTCTGGGTCGCCATGACAAAGAATGGATCAGCCAGCGGCAGGGCATTGCCCTCCACCGTGACATTCTTCTCCTCCATGGCCTCCAGCAAAGCAGATTGCGTCTTGGGAGACGTACGATTGATCTCATCGGCAAGCACGATATTCCCCAGGATGGGCCCGGGACGGAATTCGAACTCCAGCGTTTTCGGGTTATAAATCGAAACCCCCGTCACATCAGATGGCAAGAGATCCGGCGTGAACTGGATACGTTTGAAATCACAATCGACAGAACGGGCAAGAGAGCGGACCAGCATCGTCTTGCCGACACCAGGGACATCCTCCAATAGGACATGACCGCCGGCAAGCAACGCTGTCAGGCTAAGCACAACCGGCTCTTCTTTCCCGATGATCACTTTATTGATATTCTCTATGATCCGAGCCACTGCAGGATGATAGATTGATAGTTTGGTCATACGAGCATTCCCTTCAAAATGGATTCGACAGAAAATTTTGGATAAGTGTTCCTTTTATGTTACCCGCCATACCGGTCATGCCGCAAGCTATTTACTTGTAAATTTATTGGAACGAAAAAGGAAGGTACACGGCTGTGCACCTTCCTTGATGTTCAGGATTGACGGGCTTTTTTGGGTTTGGCTTCCTGCCATTTGAATATCTTGTTAAGGAAATGGAAGATATGCTTGGATTCCTTTGTCAACAATGGACCTAGGATCGCCAGGATGAGCACGTACAAAGCAGAGAACGGCTGCAGTACGCCCATGAGTCCGCCGGCCATTCCTAGATTGGCCATGATGATGGAGAACTCACCCCGGGAGACGATGGTCAGACCGATATTCGTCGATGCTTTATGTGACAGGCCTGCCCGGCGCCCGGCAATCATACCAGCGACGAAGTTACCGATGATCGTGATGGCAACAGCTCCAAGTGCAAGCCAGACAGCGTCACCGAGTGTCGTTGGATCGATGCTCAGTCCGAAGCTGAAGAAGAAGATGGCCCCGAAGAAATCACGGAATGGAACGACCATATGCTCGATTCGTTCACCTTGATCGGTCTCAGAGAATACAAGTCCGAGTAAGAGGGCGCCGATTGCTTCGGCAACGTGGATGGTTTCCGAGAAGCCGGCAATAAAGAATAGTGCTGCAAAAATGACGATGATAAATACCTCATTAGAGGAGATGCGTAGAAGCTTGCTTATAAGAGGTGCCGCTTTTCGTGCGATGACGAAGAACAGCAGCATATAACCGAGTGCAATCAGAATGGATAGGATCGTTCCTCCCAAGGAATTGGAGTCTCCTAAAACCAAACCTGATACCGTGGATAAATAGACAGCAAGGAAAATGTCCTCAAACATTATGATACCCAGAATCAGTTCTGTTTCCGTATTGCCGGTGCGACGCAAATCGACAAGCACCTTCGCGACAATGGCACTGGAGCTTATCGTGATGATCCCTGCGATGATCAATGTCTCCTTGATCGGAAAGCCCAGTACAAAAGGATACAGGAATCCGAGTGCAAAGTTGATACCGATATAGATACTGCCGCCTAAAACGATGTTTTTACCTGATTTGATCAGTTTCCCGATGGAGAATTCAAGCCCCAGATAGAACAGAAGGAACAGGACACCTATCCGTCCGAGGAAGGCGATGATATCCTCACTGTGGACAAACTGGAGATTGATGATGCCAAAACTGGGTGCATGCGGTCCGACCAGCATCCCGATGATGATGAGGAACGGGATGATGGAGAAGTTTAACTTGTTGGCAAGGATGGCTGCGATTGCGACCAAGACAAGCGCAGTTCCTACTTCGAAGACTAAATGGTCCATAGCCTATCCCCTTTCTTTCAAGAATAATTCACTGCTGGCACGTTTGATATCTGCGCGCTCGCCTGAAATGACGATGGTGTCACCGCTTTTGAATATCGAATCGACACCAGGATTCAACTGTTTGGATCGATCTTTGCGAATGATCCCGATGATGTTGATATTATAGTTCTGGCGTATACCGATTTCACCGATTGTCTTTCCGATGATCGGTGCATTCGGTCCGAGCCTGAACCATTCGACCACAAGGTCATCAAAAGCGACTTCAATCGTTTCCACCGCTTTCGGCTTATAGGTCATGCCGCCGATGATGGAAGCGAGCTGTCTTGCCTCGGAGTCGGTGAATGTCACACCGGAGATGCTTTCATCCAAATCCTCATCATCGTAATGATAAACTTCCCGACGGCCATCATCATGGATGATCACGACAACTTTATCGTCATTTTCCGTCATAAGTTCGAACTTTCTCCCGATACCCGGCAAATCTGATTCACGGATATTCATATCAGATACCTCCTATTACAATTGTTTTGCTTTGCGGACGACTTCCTTGAACTTACTATCACTTAGTATTTCCTGCAGATCGTGGATCGAATCAAGATCCGCCTTCGCCATGAACACGATTCCGCCTTCTTCGACGAATGCTACATGTTCTCCTTCCTTGACGTTCAGGACATCCCGGATGTGTTTTGGAACGGTGATCTGCCCTTTTGAACTAAGCTTTGCTAATTCCATGATTTCGCCCTTCTTTCAAGTATTCCTTACATTCTTTACTTTCCTTACAAACTAAGTGTACTATATATCCAGTTCCGATGCAAAGGGCGCGCTTTCATTTCCGGTAATTTTCGGCCTGCACAGTTCAATGACCTGTCACAAACAAGCACAGTCATTTTTCCAATTTTCACTAGTCAATCCGCCGCCCTTCTTTTATAATGAATAAGAACACATGTTCCATTCATCAGATTCATACTAGGAGGACGAACACCACGATGCAATTTCGATACGCATATACTGCAGGTAAGGAAGCAGTTGTCCGGCATAGTCTGGAGCGAAGCATTTCCGATTATGTAAAGGAAACAATTCCGGATGCACATCGACTCTATTCCAAGAAGACCTCTTACACCAATAAAGGGCAAGTCCGGCAGGATTGGCGCAACATCATCGATAAGAACGGGCAGGAAATCAATCAAATCTATATCGAGATGTATAAGGAGCTGCTGGATGATGCCTCCTATTATGTAGCGGATGTCGAATTGACAAAATAAAAAAACGATGCGGAAAAATTTCCGCATCGTCTATTATTCATTGATAATAACCCTCGAGGCCCTTCACAATTCCTGAAGCAGCTTTTTCCTGATAACTATCAGTCGCCAAGTTGGCTGCTTCTGCCGAATTGGTGAGGTAACCAATCTCGGCTAATATGGCTGGTGAATTGGTGTTGCGCAGGACGCTGAAATCAGCAGCCTGCGTCCCCCGGTCCACCGAACCCAGCTGGGAGGTCAGGTTCTCCTGTACCGTCGAAGCAAGCTGCACACTCGTATCGCCATCAGGATAATAATATACTTCCGTTCCATTGACGAATTCTTCGGAAGTAGCGTTCAGGTGGATACTGACGAACATGGAAGCATTTGCTGCATTTGACATCGCTGCCCTTGTTTCCAAAGCAACGAATGTATCATCATCACGTGTCATGATCACATTCGCCCCCAAGTTCTCAAGCTGCGCTTGTGTTTTCAATGCAATGGACAGGACGACTGACTTTTCATAGAAGTAATCACCAATTGCCCCGCTATCCTTCCCTCCATGACCTGCATCGATCACAATCGTTTTCCCCTTTAACGGCGAAAGGCTGTAAGATGCTTCGCTCTCGGTCGTCGAAATATAATCCATGCTCACATAACCTGTTATACCGTTGTGCTCTATCTGTGCCCAGTTATTTTCGATGGAAAGGATCGAAACGGCATCTCCGTTATATAAACTGTCCACAACTTCAGCTGACATATCCGGATTCGACCTGACATTCAGCGAGGTAGCAACCTGGACATAGCCTTTGGTCGTATCGGAAGACTGGGAAGCCTGCTGTACATCAGCTTCTGCTGCTCCCGTGTCTTGGGCACCGCTGACAAATACCATACTTATGTATCCTTCTTGCCCATAATAATCTATCTTACCCCAATCATGACTGACTTCCTTGATTTCCACAGCTTGCCCGCCTTGGAGTTTGCCAATCACTTCTGCATCATCTGCAGGTTCCGCCCTTACATTGAGAGATGTCGATACATCGATTGTTCCGCTTTCCGCATAGCTCGTCACCGGTAAAAATACAACAACTGCTATAAGTGCAATAAGGACGGCCAACAATGAGCGATGCGTCAGATGTTTTTCTAGCATACGTTTCCCCTTCCGCTTTTTGTGGAATTTTGTAGATTCGCCATCCATTATAGATGAATATGTTGCCAATTAATAGTCTGATAGTCTTGCCATTTAATTAACAATTGCGCTAACCCTTGAGAATCCTGTACTTTCTGCCGACAACTTGACCAAGTTTCAGAAACAAAAAGGCAGCAAATACTAGATTCACTGCCTGACTGCGAAGTAAGGGAATGGATTATTCCGCGTATTCTTTTACTCCTTGCACAAGTCCCGCTGCTGCTTTGTCCTGATAGGCAGCCGATGACAGCTTCTCGGCTTCGGCAGCATTCGTGACGAATCCGATTTCGGCAAGCACTGCTGGCATGCTTGTGTTTCGAAGTACACTGAAATCAGCACTCTTGATGCCTCGATCACGTGATCCCAGCTGATTCACAAGATTGCTCTGTACACTGGAAGCCAGTGATTGACCGCTGGATGATCCCGGATAATAGTAAACCTCCGTACCGCTTGCAGATGTTGCGGAGGAAGCATTCGCATGGATACTGACGAACACATCGGCTCCAGCCGCATTCGCCTTGGCAGCACGGTCCTCCAGCTCGATGAAGGTATCCCCGGACCTTGTCATGATCACATCGGCACCTTGTGCCTCGAGCTTCGCTTCCGTTTTTTGCGCGATAGGCAAAACGACATTCTTCTCCAGTACACCATTTGCCACAGCTCCACTGTCCTTGCCACCATGTCCGGCATCAATCGCTATTGTCTTGCCTGTAAGCGTTCCTGTCCCCGTTTGTATGTAAGTCATGCTTACATAACCTGTCCGGCCATCATATGTAATCTTTCCCCAGTTGCCTGCAACCTCCACCAAATCAACCGAATCTCCTGGATACAAACTGCCGATGACTGCGGAAGAGGTTGACGGTTCCGCCCGGACATTCAGGGTGGTATCGACATCCACAGTTCCGCTTTGGGCAAAACTGGTCGAAGGATAGAGCAGGATGAATACGCCAAAAAGGATCAATATCCCTATCAATAAATGTCGTTTCTTATGCATGCATGTCCTCCTCTGCTGACTATAATCAGATGTTGTCACAATTATAGAGGACTTGCCTGATTGACTGATAGACCCAAACCGGTAAAGAGTGCGGACGTTCTAGCGAACATACTTGTTTTTCCAGACATGGGCACTTCCGCATAACCTTCTTCCCATTACAAAACTGCTACATACGCTTAACGATTCGCATATATCTGCTCTGTACTATGGGAATAGACTTCAATGATGTTGCCAAACGGATCCTGACAGTAGACAAGATGATATGCTTTCTCTTCATCCAGGGGCCAAGCTTGGCTGATGATTTTCCCGCCGGTTCTTTCGATTTTTTTAGCCAGCCTATGCACATCTCCGTCTTCAGCCACGACACATAAGTGGAATATCCCTGGTTCCCACGGTTTCCTGACCGTCTCCCTTTCCGTTTCCGGAATGATGAACTCAAATAATTCAATGCCCACTTGATTTGCGGCACTCATATGGACATTCCGTATATGTTTCACTTGCTGGCCTTGCAAATCGCGTGTCATATCACCTTCCTCCGTTTTCATATCGAAAGGTCCGGCAATAATCCGGAAGCCTAATGCCTCCTTATACCAATTGATTGCAGCATCCAGATTGGAAACCGTCATACCGATATGCGTTATTGCTGTCATCTCGCATCTCCCTCTCCCTGTTTTGATTTACAAAAAATTCATATCCTTCTTCTTTTTCACTTCATAAACGTTTTTAAACACCGATTATATGAGGGAGGGGATCAATGTTCAGAGGGGGATTATCATGAAAAAGAGAAATAGCTTAGCAGCAAGGTTGATGATCATGGTTGCAATGATCACGATTTTCTGCGGTGCCGCTGCCGGTACAATCAGTTATCTGACAGCCAAGAATGTGCTGATAGTTGCTGGAAAGATGGATCTGCAGCACATGGCAAACAGTGCAACCAGCGTCTTGACGCTGCTGAATGAACGCGTGGAAAATGGGGAGATGACTTTGGAGGAAGCTCAGGAAGAAGCACGTACTATCTTGAACGGCCCTATGGAAGATGGCTCCCATGACTTATCGCAATCTAATTTCAATTATAAAAATGGTGCCGGTTATATCATTGCTTATGATGACCAGGCGAATATGGTGCTGCATCCTACGGAAGAAATCGGGTCACCGCCAACAGATGACAGCACAAAGGAAAATCGGGAAAACTTGATAGTGCTGGCACAATCAAAAGATGATCATGAGAGTTTCATGAGCTACGATGACACCGACGAAAAAACGGGAGAAGTCAGGGAAAAGATGGCTTATGTGAACTACTTCCAGCCATGGAATTGGACTGTGGGCATTACTGTCTACACAGATTTGTTCTATGATGATTTGGTTAAAGTAAAATGGATCATCATCGGGATAACCGCAGGGATCACCGTACTGACTCTCGTTCTCTTCTACTTCATGATCCGTCCGAAGCTGCTGCAGCTGAAGGCAGTGACAGATGCAGCAGAACAGCTGGCAGCGGGCGATTTCAGGGAACAGGATCTGAAACAGACAAAAGATGAAATCGGTATCCTGAGCAAGGCTTTCATGAAGATGTCCGGGGAATTACGGAGTCTCGTGCAAAGCATCATCCAGTCCAGCGATAAAGTATCCGATGCAGCATCGGAGCTTTCCGCGGTAAGTGAAGAAACATCCGCAAGCAGTGAACAAGTCGGCGTGGCAGTGGATGACATCGCCAAAGGAGCTGGATCACAAGCATCCGATTTGGAAACGACGACATACCATTTAAGCAAGTTCAACGATTCCATCAGAACGATGACCGCACAAAGCGACGCAATCGCTCAAGCTGCACTTCAAACAAGTGAAGCGACAACAAAAGGAAGCAATATGATGCATGATTTGACATCGGCCAATAATGCTGCCATGCAATCGGTGGAAGCTATTTCAGCAGGCATGCAGGAACTTGATAAGAACTTGCAGCAAATCGTCCATATTACGGATGTCATCGAAAATATCACCGAAGAGACAAATCTGCTCGCCCTCAATGCAAGCATCGAGGCAGCGCGAGCCGGGGAACACGGGAAAGGCTTTGCGGTTGTTGCAAGCGAGGTTCGAAAACTTGCTGATCAGTCCAATGCTGCCACAAAGGAAATTCAGCAAATGATCAGCTCCATCACGAAAGAAGCCGCGGAGAATGCAGCTCGAATCGAATCCAATAAGCAGCAGGCAGAACAGCTGAACCACTCTGTCGTTGCCACTGCAGCCGAGTTCGCAGCTATCGAAGCAGCTGCCGAAGCTACGAAAAATGCCGGCAGCAGACTAATCGAGGAAATAAAGCAGGTCACTGCACAGACGAATGATATTACGGATAGCATCCAGAATGCATCCAGTGTGTCAGAAGAAACAGCTGCCAGTGTAGAAGAGATTGCAGCCTCGATTGCCGATCAAATCCAAGTGGTTGCCAATATCGCATCCTCAGCAGAAGAACTGACGCATATAAGCCGTCAGCTGAACGAATCGATTGCTGTTTTCAAGTTATAAAAAAAGCGACCCAGAGCATGGGTCGCTTTTTTATCAGGTACAGCCTTCACATTCGTAATAGCGTTTGCTTGCGTCCAATGTACGAAGCAAGCTGCCGATTTCGACTTCTTCTGGTTCCACGAATTCCAAATCCGCCACACGTTCCTTGATGGACTGGCGCGCTTCTTCCTCAGAAGCAGCAACATAGCTGAATTCACTTGTTTCGCCAGTTGGCAGGACTTTGTACTCGAATAGGTATCTTTGCATATTACCGGCCTCCGTAACACAATATCTAGTGTACGTACACTATACACCATCCCATATATGCACGTCAATCGTAAAGATTCACCTCTGCCATATTGCTAGTTTTCTTAATAATCTGTTTCCCTTGCCCTCCCGCTTCCGAAACGGTTTTCTGCTTATAAGGAAAATGATGTCCAGCCTTAATAAGTTTGGACAACCCAGCATACGTTATACAAAGGAGGTAGGGACGTTGGAATTTCCTATGATAATGACGAACTTCTGGGATGCCGTGCTTGGTGTGCCCATCGTTCTTATTTTTACCCAAATCATGAAGCATCTCCTGCCGCTGCCCGGCAAGTACACACCAACGATTGCGTTATTGAGCGGATTGATCCTGTCTATCTTTTTCAGCCATCCTCACAATCTGATCGCTGCCATCTTCATGGGGTATTTTTATGGCTATGCCGCGATCGGAAGCTATGCAGCCCTGCGCACCGCTTTTCGTGCTTATCGGAAAGATAAACACGATTACCGTTAACGAGATACACGGTGTTCACCATAAACCTCTTGCAGAATCATCTGTTTGACGCGATCGAATGCTACTTCGCCATAGATCGCAGGATAGCTCATAAGCTGCAGCGGAAGAGGTGCCGCTCCTACTCGCAGGGGCGGCTGTTCATATGGATAGGCATGCAGATGAAACCCGAGCTTCTCATAGAATCGCACCCGACGGGCTGCCGTCTCAGATCCGGCTGGAGGCTCCACCTCGAGTATGATCGGCTTTTCTGAAATGGCCATGACTTCCCGCATGATCTTACTGCCCATTCCCTGACCTTGAAAAGCTTCATTCACTGCAATATGTTCGATGAATGATAATTCAGGCAGAGAATAAACCGCACAAAAAGCAGCAAGCCGACCCTGTTCCTCATAAATATGGATATGATAATCCTCTCTGTCCAAGAGTGCTTTCTGCTGCCTGAAACCCCGATGCTCCTCAGGGGGGAAGGAACGACTCATCAGCTCATAGACAGATTCGAAATCGCGCATCATAAAACATCCTTTTTCTACTAGTATATACGAAAGAAGCGCCGGCCGCAGCCGACGCTTCCTTAACTGTCAGGATACTGCCTTGGAAATGCCCTTCACAACCGCAAAGAATGTCACCCAAAGCGGTATGCTTAAACCTGTACCATATAGCAAACCTACGAAAAAATTATTTTCATTTTTCTTCATTTCTTGTCCACTCCTTCTTTCATGAGGATGCAGAACAGCTTTCCTTGCTTACATACATTTTATAATGAAAGCGTTTACAAGGTAAAGGATTTCATTTTGCCAAATTTCTGCACTATACGCCTTCCTACTCTTAGTTTTCCCTTAAAAATCCCAACATAAACCTTTCAGCTCACCACCGGTCCTTTGCATAACAGAAATGAGAAGGATGACCCTGCAAAAATCCAAACATATTATTTCTCTGTTTCGGGAAACTAATGAATATATGGAAGGAGGAATACAGGTTGGATAAATCAAAGCAAAAAGCTGCCAATGAAGTGGCTGAAAAGATGTACGATGCCCAAAATCATGATTCATCGAATCCAGTCGATAAGGGAATCTCGATCACCCATGAGCAAGTAACGGATACGTACACAGAAGGTACTGTAGATGGAAAGATAGATAATGTGGAGAAGGATGGCTCCCTGACGAACGGAAAAGACAGGGAAATCCCCCGCGAAGGCTTTTAAATGGAGAGGGCAGCTCGCGTGAGCTGTCCTCTCTCTATTGCCTTCGGACATCATTTGTCCGCTGATGAAACCATCTATAAAAACGATCTGCTTCTTTTTCAGGAATATCTTTCATTTTATTATGCAGCACCGGCTTTGCCCGGTTGATGGATTCGATTGTTGCCAATCCGAGCCGGCGCTGAAGCGGATTTTGATTCCTGGCAATCTCAATCATCTTATTTCTTTTTGTCACAAAAAGTTTTGTCGTAAAAGCCCCTGTCTTCATCTGGAAGAATTTTTCGCTGATCAGGTATCTGGAATGCTTGAAATTCAAATAGCGATAGCCTTCAATCAGGATCAATAGAAGGATGGACACGATCCACCAAGAAATCTGATAACCTGACACTTCCGGGCGCCAAAAGTACAAAGTGATGGTCACTGCCAGCCAGAGGATGCTTGGCTGAAGGAGACGGTAAAACAATACCTTCTGCTGCAATTCATGCATGGAGGACTTCACTTCATATTCGGGCAGTATTTCAGCAATCATTTGCTGCGCCTGTTTCAGTGAAAAATATGGATAAAGTGAATTGATCGTTTCTGTATCGTCGCTAATGTCCAGTGAACCTGTACTGATCAGCTTCACCTTTGCCAGTCCGAGTAAACGATGCAAAATCGGCTGGCTGATCTCGATTCCCTGTACTCGGTCTTTACGGATCGAATAAGCAGATTCGCTGACCAATCCTGTCTGGATGTATATATGTGATTCATCTGAGGCCAACTCATAGTTGCCATACTTCTGCAGCACTCGCCACATTCCTGTCAAAAGGGAGACTGCCAGGATTCCGATAAGACCAAGCATCGTAATCCACCAGGTCTTCAACAATGGCAAATACGGACGGATATCGCTCCATTCAAAGAAAATATCAAATTTCAGCATAAAAGAAACCAACAGCGGCGGAACGAGCAAAAAGCTCAGGGAAGTGAATGATGCCTTGATCAGTTCCTTCTTTGTCGGCTTGAAATGGGTGATTCTATCCCCGACTTGAAATCCGGACTCTGCGTCTCCCTGCTCCGCATCATTTCCCTCGATGGTTATTTGCTCCATGTCAGATGGCTCCTGCCTGTCTGTTTTGGTCAGCTCCTCCAGCCGGAAGGCCTCCTCTTTCGTGAGCACCTTAAATTCCACGGCTTTTTCCTTCGATCCTGTCTCAAACTTGATTGCAGTCAAACGAAGCAGCCTATGGAGGAGATTCGTATGCTTGGTTACATGTTGAACTTTCTCATACGGGACAGTGCGGCTGTTTTTTGAAAAGATGCCGCTGTATAAATGGAACGCATGCTCATCAGCTGCGTATGTTTCTGTGAACCATGTAAGAACTTCACTCACAATGGATAGCAATAGGATAGCCAGAACGACGTATTTCGCATATGTCCCCCACCAATTATCGGCATCATTGAAAACAGTGACGATTATGAGGGGTACAATCCAATTCCTGATCGCCTTTGCGATCCCAAATAGCAAAATAGCCGGATGATGACGTTTCTTCTCCATCAGTCATCCTCTTCCTTTGCCTTGGCATATGCTGCTATTTCATTCCTTAATGCATATGCCTCTATCTCCGGCAGCCCTGGGATGCTGTACTCGCCCGCCATTGTCTCGATCTCTACTTCCCGGAGCTTATATTTCCTTAAAAGCGGCCCCTGCTTCGTTTCGACGGATTGTATTTTCGTCACGGGAATCAGCTGATCCTTTTGGAACCAGGCTCCCTGCCTCAGCTGTACATATTCCTCATCCATATCATAGCGCCAGTTACGGTGATTGATGACAGTCGCAAAATAGCCAATGATTCCAAACGGGATGGAGATGATAAGCAATATCATAAGTACAGTCCCGATCCAGGATGGCCAGTCAAAATAAAAATCCAGCCCCAGCAACACAGCAAAAATCAAAAGCATCACCACATCAAAAATAACATCACCTATCAGTCCGACACGCAGCGATTCCTTCGGCAATTTATGTTGAGGTTCCTTTACTTGTATCTGCATCGGTTTCCCTCCCTTTCTCTATGTTTCCTTTACGAAACCAAATAAGAATAGGTTCCAAAATTGTACCAAGGAAATAGTACACCTCCGAAAAAATATAACTTTGGTAAACTATTCTCAAAGGAGGAAGAACCGAAAGACATGGAAGGGAATTTGAGGCAAAGACTGAAGGAAGGGCCATTTAAAATAAAGCTGTCATCCATAAAAAAACGGACCCGGTAAGACCGGATCCATCCTCTTATTTTGCAGGCTCAGGATTCACCTGACCGATATCCTGCTTTTCAATTTTACTTACCGCATCTCTGCTTGTGTCCACTCGCTTCACGAACAGTGCGAGTATCAACGCTACAATATTGATTCCCAAAGCTACATAGAAGGAGGTTTGGATCCCAGTCAGCAGCGCCTTCTGTGTCATCAGAGCAGTTGCTGCCTCTGTCAATGTCGTTGGATCCACTCCTGACATCAAGCTCTCCGCTTCATTTTTAGTCGCAGAGTTCATGATTGTGACAAGAACGGCTGTACCAATGGAACCAGATACTTGCTGAGCCGTATTATTCACCGCCGTACCATGCGGGTTCAACACAGTAGGCAATTGGTTCAACCCGTTGGTCATGATCGGCATCATGACCATGGACATACCGAACATCCGTAATGTGTAGATGAAAATGATATATGCATAACTGGAATCCAGCTGCAGATGTGCAAGCATGTAAGTTGAAACTGCTGTGATCGTCAAACCGATCGCCGCCAGGACACGCGGTCCGAATTTATCGAACAGCCGGCCAGTGATCGGTGACATGACACCCATGATGATGGCCCCTGGCAGCATCATCAACCCGGAATCCAATGGCGAAATCCCGCGTACATTCTGGACATAAGCTGGCGTCAGGATCATTCCTGAGAACATCGCCACAGCATTTACGATGGAGATGATGGAACCAAGTGCAAACATCGGATACTTATACACGCGCAAGTCCAATAACGGTTTCTCCATGCGCAGCTGACGGATGACAAAAATGATCAAAGCAATCGCTCCGACAATCAAGGTAGTCAATACAATCGGATCTGTCCAGCCGTCGGAGCTTGCCGAACTGAAACCATAAAGCAATCCGCCGAATCCGATGGATGACAGCACAACGGAAAGATAATCAAGTGTGGCTTTCGTATTTTGCTGCATGACATTCTTTAACTTCCAGACAGCAAGCAGCACACTGATCACTGCCAACGGAAGGATCATTTCAAACAATAGACGCCAGTCATAATATTCTACGATATAACCAGATAATGTCGGACCGATGGCTGGTGCTGTAATCATGACCAGGCCAAAGATCCCCATTGCCGTCCCTCGTTTTTCACGCGGGAAGCTAACGAGCATGATGTTCATCAGCAATGGCCCCATCACGGATGAGCCGGCTGCCTGGATCATCCGTCCAGTGAGCAGTATGCCAAAGTTCGGTGCAAAAGCTGCCAAGGCGGTACCTAACGTAAAGATGATCATCGCTGTAATGAAAAGCATACGGTTTGAGAACCGTGTAACTAAGAAGGCGGAGGCTGGAATCAGTACCCCGCTGACAAGCATATAACCTGTTGCAAGCCATTGAACAGTCGAATAGTCCTCGATTTTCAAGTCAACCATGATTGATGGCAAGGCAACGTTCAGCAATGAGTTATTCAAGAAGGAGACAAATGCTCCGACAAATAAAATAGCCAGCATCAAATATGGTGCTTTTCTGGGTTGTGTTGCTTCCGTGTTCAAAATCCTATCTCCCTTTATTTAATTTTTAGTGCTGCAGCAGCGGCCGTTTGCAAAGGCTCGCATTGATCCCTTGTTTTTGCAGCGTCTCTGCCAGCTTCCTCAAGAAATCATCACTTTTTTTGATTACAGAATGGTACATCAGTCGACCCCTTCTTTCTGCAGTCCTCTTTTTATCAAGCTGATCTGTGTTTCATAATCAGAAATGGCTTCTTCATCCGTGAGATCATGAACGAATACCTGAACAAGATTATGAAAAGTGATTGCCCCCACTATCCTGATGACATGCGAGAGCTCATCCTTATCCTTTATATTCAGATAAGAAGTATCCACCAATTCAAGCGTTTGGGAGCGCTCCTTTTTCATGCTCTCCTTATATATGTTGTTAGCCATAGTATTTTCTTTCCTATGGTTCATATTCAGGAAAGCATATCTGAAGAAATCCTTATGCTCCTCATCATGACGCAGGGAAATCATATATCGGAACTGTTCCGCCAAGGACTCCAATAAGTTCCCTTTCTTCTCCTTCAGGATAGCGATCAGCTTCTTATTATTCTCCTGGGCAAGCTGATTCAGCAGATAATAGTATAGATCCTCTTTATCCTCGAAATACTGATAAAAGCTTCCTCGGGGTATTCCGGCATCCTTGATGATGTTGGCAATGGACGCCTCATGCAGCGGGACCCTCGAAAATTCTTTTTTGGCGGCTTGAATCAATGTATTCCTTTTATCTTCCGGTAAATGAAGAAAGGTTTGCTTCGGCATATCTTCACTCCTGCTAATCATATGACACCGTGTCACAATTGATGATGAATAAATTATATGTGACACAGTGTCATATGTCAATACCGTTTTACTAATTATTACCATAATCATAAAAGCGAATTGTCATAGGACAACCCGCTTCCCCGGATAACGATCGAATCAAGGTACATTATTGCCAGCTGCCCGGTACAATTCGTACCACTCTTCCCTGGTCAGCTGGACATCTTGCGCTTTACAGATCGACTGGATCCGTTCTGGATTCATCGAACCGACAACGGCCTGGATGTTGGCAGGGTGACGCAATATCCAGGCAATCGCGATCGCAGATTTACTTACATCATACCGTCCCGCTAATTCGTCAAGTGCTGCATTGACTTCCGGAAAATCAGGATGGTCGATAAATACTCCCTCCATCATACCGAATTGGAATGGGGACCATGCCTGGACCGTCATCTTGTTCAGCTGACTATACGGCAGCAGTCCGCTATCACGCATAACAGACTCCCTGTTCTGCATATTCACGTTCAATCCAGCGTCGAGCAGCGGCGTGTGCATCAAACTGAATTGCAGCTGATTGATAATCAATTCCTCTTTTACATATTGCTTCAGCAGCTCTATTTGATATGGATGGTGGTTGCTGACGCCGAAGTTCCTCACCTTTCCGCTTTCTTTCAGCACGCGGAATGCCTCTGCTACTTCCTCCGGTTCCAGCAGCGCATCCGGCCGATGCAAAAGCAGGATATCAAGATGATCAGCCTGCAGTCTTTTTAATATCCCTTCGACACTGGACACGATATGTTCCTTTGAAAAATCGAAAAAACCCTGGCGAATGCCGCATTTGGACTGGAGAATGATATCTTCCCGTCTCACCGTACTCTCCTTTAACGCTTCAGCGAAAACTTCCTCGGATGCTCCCGCGCCGTAAATATCGGCATGATCAAATAGATTGATTCCCGCTTCGACGCTTGCATCGATGACTTTGACAGCTTCCTGCTTGCTCAGATCATTCATCCTCATACAGCCAAGGGCAATAGGCGCTGTTTCCAATCCACTCGTACCCAATTTCATTTTGTCTCCCCCTCTTTCGTTTCACTGCAATACTTGCTTCAGCCTTTCCATTGCCCATTCCAATTCCTCTTCGGATATGATCAAAGGCGGCGCAATCCGGATGACGGTTTCGTGTGTCTCTTTGCAAAGCACGCCCAGTTCCTTCAGCCTTTCACAATATGGCCGGGCTGGTTCCGTCAATTCAATGCCGATAAACAATCCTTTTCCACGGATTTCCTTGATTTTGGATGAAGTCAGCTTCTGCAGCTCTTTCAATAGATAGGTTCCAAGACGAAGGGATCTGCTTGCTAGATCCTCTTCCTCAAGGACCTCAAGCGCTGCAATCGATACCGCACATGCCAATGGATTCCCACCGAAAGTCGAACCATGCGAGCCGGGATTGAAAACACCCAATATTCCTTTATCGCCTGCAACACAGGATATCGGGAATACTCCGCCGCCAAGTGCCTTACCCAAAATATACAAATCGGGTTTGACATCCTCCCAGTCACAAGCAAACGTTTTACCCGTACGCCCCAGGCCGACTTGGATTTCATCCGCGATGAATAGGACATTCTCTTGCTTGCATAATTCCGAAGCTGCTTTCAAATACCCCTTCGGCGGAATGATGATGCCTGCTTCCCCCTGGATCGGTTCCACGAGGAAAGCTGCCGTACTTGATGTGATCGCTGACTTCAGAGCCTCCAAATCACCATAAGGAATGATCTTGATGCCTGGTATCATCGGACCGAAACCGCGGCGGTATTCCGCTTCCGAAGAGAGCGAAACGGCAGTCATCGTCCTGCCATGGAAGTTCCCGCTGCATACGATGATCTCTGCTTGATCAGCAGCAATCCCCTTCACATCATATCCCCAGCGTCTGGCTGCTTTAAAAGCCGTCTCCACAGCTTCAGCACCGGTATTCATCGGCAGAATCATATCCTTGCCAGTCAAAGCAGCAACTTGTTCATACCATGAACCCAGCTGGTCATTATGAAAAGCGCGGGAAGTAAGTGTGACTTTCCGGGCCTGTTGCTGAAGCGCATCGATGATTTTGGGATGCCGATGTCCTTGATTCACCGCTGAATAAGCACTGAGCATATCCATATATCGCTTTCCCTCGGTATCTTCCACCCACACACCCTCTGCTTTCGCAATGACGATCGGAAGCGGATGATAATTATTCGCCCCATATCGCTCTGTCAATTGCATCAATTCCTGTGCATCTGTAGTCCTCATCCCAACTGCCCCTTTCCAGGTTCATTTGGCGCCCCTGATGCAGCGCAATCATTATATTTTCATTCTAACAAAGAGACAGCTGATTGGAAGCGTTTCAACAAGAAATATAAAAAACGTCTGCCGCGAAATCAGGCGATTTTCCACCTATACTCCTGCCATTACACATCCTTCTTTTCCATGATGACATGAGGAATGCCATCCTCTTCAAAGATATCGGAAGCTTCCCTATATCCCAGCTTCCTGTAAAATCCGCTCGCTTGTACCTGTGCATGCAGTTTGAAAGCAGTTTTACCGGCCTTCCGTGCACTTTCCTCCAAACCTTCGATAATGACCCTGCCCAGCCCATATTTTCGATATTCTTTCCTAACGCAAATCCGCTCCAGCTTCCCGTAATCCCCGACAAATCGCAGCCTGCCTGTACCGGCAGCCTCCCCTTCATGGTAAACGAGGATATGCCGGCAAACACCATCCAGCACATCGAACCGATCGAATTCGTCCTCTAAAGGTACACCTTGCTCTTCCACAAAAATCGCCACACGCATTGCCTTGGCTATTTCAAGATCTTGTTCGTTTTGAATGATTTTGTATAATGACATCGTTGTATCCATCTCCTGCCGCTTGTCGAAGTTTAATATAAAAACACATACAAAAATAATGATCATGCGCCTGCAGCCGATATTCCAAGTCCAATCGAGCTCCTGCGAGAGTGATTGAAGAATAGCTAAAATATAAACTCAGACCTTAGACACTTCATTGCCTGGGAGTATCCCTAATCGCTGAAATACTGCAAAAGCAAATTGCAGGAGAATGCCTCCTGACAAAACAGTCATCACTGTCCCTGGTCCTATCGGGCCTTCAAGCAAAAATGCAGTACAAAGGCAGACAGTGTATATAAACGTCCTGATAACGATGATACTTGATTTAAATTTTTCGATTAACACAAGCATGAGCCGATCGATTGGAATAGGCGCAAACTTCGTATGAAGATATAACGCTGTCCCGGCTGCAAGGAAAAACTGCGCACAAAGAAACAAACCAACCCGGCCGACCACCTTCTCCAAATGGAATCCCCCTAGCAGGAATAGCCACCCGTCAAGGAGCAAGCCAGTTGCAAATGCCGTCAGCAAACCAGCTAATTCCGGAGCCGTGCGTGTAAGCAAGGAATTGATCACAATAAAAAACCCTGCAAGAATAATTTCCCAGCTCCCGACTGTCATTCCAGCTTTATCTGCTAATCCTACAAGTACAGCATCAAACGGTGAGGTACCTAGATCCGCTGTGATAGTAAGGGCAATACCAAAAGTCATAAAAAGCAGACCTGAAAAGAAAAGCACGCCCCTTGTCCGCAACCTTTTAGTTCTCCCGTATTCCATCCTCTTCCTCTTCATGTCAAATGACCATCATTTTTAATTACCATGATGTCGTATGAAGTCAAAGCAACCCCCACCTTCCATATTGATAAATCTATTCAAACACTTTTTTGTTGCAAATACAATATAAAAAGGAACCACCTCCCTTTATTTGGCTTTAATCAATAAACAACTCATAAATTTCATAAAAAAAGAGCTGCAATTTTGCAGCTCTCAGTCACGAAGCTCTTTTCCTTCAAGCGGTTTATTCCGGAACAAGGCATAGATGCCAAAAATGACTCCTCCCAGCAATCCCGCAATCAAATCCGTCATCGTGTCGGTATTGCCGCTCCGCTGCATGACGCTTGTCACGGTCATATCCCCGATGAATTCGATGCTTTCCCAGATTGCACTCCCGATCGTTGCCATACCGCATACAAATAAGAATATGATCCAGCGCGAAATATAGATACCCGCCGGACGAAGCACCTTATAGCGATAAATGGCCAGGGCCAGCCAGGCGATATACATGCTGCCGACAACATGAAGCGTCACATCCCACCACTTGTATTTATCATAAAAGTGGAAAATGGCCCCAAGTATGAAAGTACAGACAAGCAAACCATAATAGCCGAGGATATGCGGTACGCGGAACGGTGTGCGCTGGAAAAACAGCAGGCCCAGCGGCAATGCACTCATGATTACCCTGCCGCCGCCCTTGGTCCAGGAATTCGTATCTCCATTTTTCAGTTCTATCACAAAGGATACCAGCATAAAGCATATGAATAGAAAGCTTAAGATATAGATCGTTTTCTTCAATACTCATCTCTCCTAAAGCTCTTTTTCCATAGTCTAACCAGTTATAAGGGATTCTAGTTAAAAAACAAAAAGACGATTCACCATGGTGAATCGTCAAAAGGTCATCGAAGGAATTTTTCCATATCCTCATCCAAGTAGACCCAGCCCTTCCAGCCGATATGAATGGTATCACGCATGAAATATGGATCATATTCGTGACCGGAATAATCAGCATAGGTAAAGCCATTGTCATCGATTTGTTTTTTGATTCGATTATAGTAGTCTTCCCGGCCCTGTTTCGGGAAGCCAGTGTAGTCGTAATACTCTCCGTTAACAGGAATGATGACAAACAGCGGCTTGGCATCAGCCTTTTTCAGGATATCCAGCATCAGCTGAAAGTCGGCATATTCAGGTGATTCCGCATAGGAATGGCCTTTGTTCTTGCCTTCCATCTCTTTGATGTAATTCTTTTTATGCTTATATACATTCGTCGCGATATGGAATTTCGAGTCCTTTGTCCGTTTTTCGCCGTAAGCATCTGCTTGTGCTTGCAGCTCTTCCCAAGTCTTGTCCTTCACTTTATCCGACTGATGGCGATTCGATGGCTTGTCCTTGATGAGTGTGAAATACAGATCCTTCTTTTCCAGCATCGCTATATAAGCTTTGGCCGGAGCACTTAATATGTTGAACTTCATCTTCTTATCATCCAGGTAAGCATCGTACAGCTGATACAGCATCATGTCATTCTTCACCGCATCATATGTCATCAGCCTTTTCATCAAATCCTGCTTCACCTGTTCATCCATCTCTTTATTGAATGGCAGCTGATATGCCTGCAGGGAGGAATAATTCGGTGCGAAATGCTGTTCATCGGTACCGTGCTTGACGAACCATTGAGGCGAGACGATGATGACCATCTTTTTTCCCTTCAGCTTATCCGCATGCGTGGCAAAATTCAAATCATGGATGATCGAGGTTGTACCGCCTTTCCCGATCAAGTATGGTGTATGCTCTGCCCCATTCACTGCAAAATAATTGGACGGATGGAAAGGATCCCAGCGGGACAGCTCCGAGGAACCGTAAATTGGTACATACTCCGGATCAGCAAGCATTTCTCCCTGCAAATACGTGCCCTGGAACATATTCGGCTCCAGACTGGTGGCCGATTGCTCCAAACGATCGGCCGGCACCAGCTTGGCCAGCCAGGATGCCGGTACAAAGACCAAGCTGGCGAACAGGACCAATGCAAGTATGATCGGTCCGAATAAATACTTCTTCTTCATTATTTCAGCTCATTCAATCGATCGGTGATCGCACTCGGTGTATTCCATGTATCGCGGTCGAACTCCGTAATCGGTACATTGATGCCAAGCTGCTCTTCAAATTGAACGAGCAGCTCTACTGTTGCAAAAGAATCCAGCAAGCCTGCCTCGAAAATATCGAGATCCTGCTCCTCCTTCACAACATCATCCTCACAAACTTCTGCAATAACTTGCAGCACTTTCTCTTTAAAATCCATTAGTATATTCCCCTTTTATTGAAATGGTCTTCCGGAAAACAAATAGAATCCGAAACAGACGACATGGAAAGTGATGACGATCGATACAACCGTCATGAGTTTCCCCGCCGGCCAGCGTTTATGTTTTTTGTTCCAAGTCTCGAAGAAATTAAAGGCTGTCATCATCAAAGCATGATAAGCACCGTAAACGATGTACTGGATCGCCAATCCATGCCATACACCCATCAGTAAAAACAGCAGGATATAACCCAGATTGGAAACAAGCATTTTGTTCTGTATCCATTTTTTCTTTTTCATCAGAAAGACGAAACGCATGAATACATAATCACGGAACCAGAACGACAGCGACATATGCCAGCGATTCCAGAAATCTTTGATATTCCTGCTGATAAATGGCAGGTTGAAGTTTTCGGGCGATCTTATGCCCATGATATAGCTCACCCCGACGGCAAACAGTGTATATCCCGCAAAATCGAAGAACAGATATAAACTGTAGCTGTACATATACAGCAAATGATAGCTGATCCGGCCATCAGCGATATGGTCGAGGTTCATGATGAAATAAGTATTGATGGCGTACCCAATGATGAACTTGTACAAGAAACCTAAAAATATCTTATTGATTCCTTTATAAAGCAGCTCCTTATATTCGTCAGGTGTCCATCTTTTCTGTTCATCCTTTTGAAAACGGCGGAACCGATCGATCGGTCCGGATGAAATCGTCGGGTAGAACAGCATGAAATTGACCAGCTGATAAATCGACAGCTGCTCCTTGATCAAACCATCCCTTGTTTCGATGATGATTTGAACCGCACGGAATGTCAGATAAGAGATTCCGAGAAATGCAGCCCAATTATCCACTGCCAAAAATGGCAGGATCTTCGATAAGATCAACGGCAGGATCGATAGCAAACTCATGATATAGAATACAAGGCTGCCATTCTTTGTTTGCCGGTATCTTATGTAACCTTTGATGAGGACCAGCTGCAGGATGGTGAAGATGACGAGTGAATAAAATCCTTCCTCTCCGCCGGAAAAGATCATCGCCAAGACGACGATGGAGACAAATACATTGTAATAGCGCAAGGGCTTGCCCATCATACCGAGAATCATCGTCGGAAGCAGCAGGATTCCCAGGATGATGAAGAAAAGGAACGAACTGTACGGGGTCATGCGAGTACCTCTTCTTTCATTTTCTTCCGATCCGCTTTCCCATTCATCGTCATCGGAATCACTTCATGATAAGTGAATTTTCGCGGAATCATATATGCTGGCAGGCGCAGGGCAAGATCCTTGCGAATGGCCGCTGTCAGCTGATACTCTTTGTCAAAGTCATGTTCTTTCGGAACGACTGCTGCAATCAAGTATTCGATCTCCTCATTTGGCGCATGGGGGATGATGATGGCAGATTCGATATACACGGATTGATTGAGATGGAATTCGATTTCCTCCAGTTCCATCCGGTACCCATGAAGTTTGATTTGATAATCCAACCTTCCCTGACAATACACCATTCCATCTTTGATCACACCGGCATCGCCTGTCCGATAGGCCGGCATGCCCTCCACGATGCCATAAGCCTTCTCTGTCAGAAGCGGCTCTCCCAAATATCCTTTTGTCACACTAGGTCCCGCAAGGACAAGCTCACCTTTTTCGCCGTCCGGCAGCGGTGTTCCCGTTTCATCGACGACCAGGATGCGCATATCCGGTTTCGGGAATCCCACCGGCAACGCTTCATCCTTTACCAGCAACTCTCCTGTAACTTCCATGCTGGTGACTGCAACTGTAGCTTCTGTCGGTCCATATGTATTGAAAATCTTCGCATTCGGGAATCGCTCCTTCAACTCCCTGGCCACTGTCAGCGGAAGCACTTCACCGCAGAAAAGAAAAGTTTCAAGCTCTGGAAGCATCGCTGCATTGAAATCTTGATTCGGCAAGCACATCTGGACAAAGGATGGCGTCGAAATCCAATTCTGTATGCCAGAACGAACCAGGTTCTCAAAAAGCAGCTTCGGCTTATTGATCACTTCTTTATCCAAGGCATGAACAGTACCGCCTTTTTGTAACGCTGGATAAAAATCCATCACGGATAAATCAAATGAAAAAGGTGCTTGATTCAGGAATACTTTTCCCTCTCCCAATGGAAAGTCTCCAGTCATCCAATCAGTAAAGGATTGGAGATTTGCTGCCGTTACTTGTACACCTTTTGGATTCCCGGTACTTCCGGATGTATAAATGATGTAGAATACTTCATCTCCATCCACCCAATTCTCCCGTCCGATCGGCTCTTCCTTTTCCAGCTGTATGTCTGCTGTATGTAAGATGGCAGCATTGTCCACTTCCAGCACCTTATCCGTCGTATCAATGACCAGGCCCGCCCCTGATTTTTCCACGATAAGACGCACCCGTTCCATCGGAATGGATGTATCAACCGGTATGTATGGGTGACCAGCCTTTACACAGGCAAGGAAGGATACCGGCATATCCGCTCCCATATGGCCGTACACAACAATCGGCGTTTGACGTCTTAGCTGACAGCTATTACGGATAAGGCCAGCCAATCTGCTGGATCTGTCCCAGAGCATCCCATAGCTGACCCTTTCGTCTCCATTGCGAAATGCTGTTTGTTCAGGAGTCACTGCCGCATGCTGTGCAATGGTTGTTAATAGTTTCATCGTATTATCTTCTCCAATTAAAAATCGTTATAGATGTAATTACCTGTATTGGCTGTATGGAAGCCATACAGCATGAATAAAGTGATCAGGATTGCCAGATAGAAACAGGTGTGCGCGACAAAACGAACACCTGTATGCGTACACAGCTGCTTAATTTTATTCATTTTCCCCTCTGCTTTCTATTCGAATTTATAGCCGGTACCGATGACAGTCCGGATATGGTGCGATTCATATCCAAGTTTGGCTCTAAGCTTCTTGATGTGCGTATCCACGACCCGATTATCCCCTTCAAAGTCAATTCCCCACACGTGATTCAAAATTGTTTCACGTGAAAGAACGTTATTTTTGTGCTGGAGCAGAAGCAGTAAGACCTCATATTCCTTCGGTGTCAGCTCGACCTGCTGATTATCCAGTTCCAGGTTACGCGCTTTCGTATTGACAACAGCGTGACCGAAACGGATCATATGACCATTCGGCAAATACTGCTCCGTAGCTCGTTTCATCAAAGAATTCGCGCGTGCAACCAGTACTTTTGGACTGAATGGTTTGGTTACATAGTCATCGGCTCCGAGCTCAAATCCATGAATTTTATCATTATCACTGGATTTGGCGGTCAAGAGGATGATCGGGACACCGGATTTGCTGCGCACCTGCTTGGTGACGGCAAATCCATCCATCTCGGGCATCATGATATCCAGGATGACCAAATCAGGGTAAACGGCATCAAACCAGCTTATGGCACTGCTGCCATTATCCGTTTCATGTACTTCCCAGCCATCCTTTTTGAAATAATCCGCCACTACTTCCCGGATGCGTGATTCATCCTCGACAAGCAGCACTTTTCTTCCCATCACGAATCATCCCTTCCACCTTATATGCATAAATTAACAATTTCATATGTCCTTCATGTGTCCAAATAAGTAATTTTTCCCATCATTTATGGAAACGAGCAAAGAAACGTACTCCTTCCGGCATATTTTCCACACCATAACTGAATCCGTGCAATTCAAGTATTTGCTGTACGATTGCGAGACCCAGGCCTGTTCCGCCGGTCATTCTGCTCCGGGAAGACTCGGTGCGATAGAAACGGGACCAAATATTTGCAAGCTGCTCCTCCGGTATTTGCGGCCCTTTGTTCTCGACCATGAACACACTGCATTCCTCTTTTGAATCCGTTTCAATCCGGATGGTGACGACAGACTCTGGTTCACTATGGCGAACAGCATTTACGAGCAGATTCCGGATAACCCGCTCCATCCATTCATAATCCGCCACGATCGGCAGCTCATTCCGCGGCATCACTTCGATTGAAACACGCTTCTCTTTTGCCATGCAGAACAGCTTATCCGATAGGTTCTCTGCCATTTCGCTAAGCAAGAAGGATGATTTCTTTAATTTGATCACACCATTTTCAAGCTTTGCCAAATCCAGCATATCGCCGATCAGGATCTCCATCTTGTCGGATTCCTCGATGATGACCTCCATATAGTGATCCTGTTTATCCGGACTGACACCATCCTGCAGCCCTTCGGCAAAGCTCTTGATAATGCTGAGCGGTGTCTTGAGCTCATGGGAGGCATTTTCAAAAAACTCCCGCTGCGCTTTCTCCATTTGCTTGCGTTTCTCCATATCCTGCTTCAGCTTGTCATTGGCTTGCTTCAAATCCTCCACTGCATGATCCAAATTCTGCGCCATGATGAGCATATTATTGGAGAGGCTGCCAAGTTCATCGTTTCGCTTGATCGGCTTCACTGATGAGAAATCCAGATGCACCATTTTTTTCGCCATTTCATTCAGCTTGATCAGCGGACTGCTCACAAGACGGGAATAAATCAAGGAAAGCAATAAAATAAGGACAAAACCGGCGATGCCGATGTATAAATAAAACACGCGCAGCGCTTCATTTGTATCTTTTGTTTCCTGAATGGACGTCACCGAGAACATCAATTGCATCTCCCCGTCTTTCTTGACAGGCTCAATCAGTACCAGATTGTGCTTGCCGGTCCATGACTCCACCCAGTCAAGCTGCAGGCTCTCCCCTTTGTTGAGCTTCTTGAGCAGACTTTCATCGAGCGGGAACCATTCCAGCAGCGCATCATAAAGGAGACCAAATCCTCTATTCGACATGACAGCCTTGGGCAGCGATACGCTCTTCACTGTTCCTTCGAATGTCACTTCATTCTCTTCCAGGTGTTCACCTACACTATCCTGGCCCTTGGTGATGACCGAAGGATATACCACCGAAGAAACCGACATATCATTTTCCCCATTGACAACCAATGTATCTCCCTTTTTGATGTTCAATGCATTCAACTCGTCACCATAATCCGTGACCAGTAAGGAAAGCGCCACTTCCAGAACCTGTCCATCTTCAGTTTCCAGCATGATGTGTAATGGGTCTTGCACCAGCTGATATCCTTCTGCATCGACAATCGTCAAAGGACTTTTAGTCTCCCTCATATAAGAAAGTGTCTGCTTCGTCAACTGCTCTGCGCTCCAAGGATTGTCTTGATAAGCCTGGGCCAGTGAATCCAAGTGCTTTGCAGCTTCTTTCGTTTTATAGTGCTGGTAGAAACTATCGAAGAACACGAGCTGAAAAATCATGATCATCGCGTAAAATGCCACAAAAATCAAAGCTGTAACAGTAAACAGCTTTAATGTAATACCTCGCTTTTTCATGTTGCACTCCTTTATATCAAACAGCTATTTATAAGCAATACTGTAAATCAAGCATATGTTTTCTGTGTGTCCGCACACAGCCTTCATCAGCGTACATCCTTTTATATAAGAAAGGAACCTTTTTCTGTAAAATCAAAAAATCCAATTTCAGCATAAGCTATCTTCGAGTCATTTTAACCGAAAAGAGGGGAATGTATGGAGAGAGACAATGCGTACATGGACTATACAAAAGGAGATGTCCAGTATTTTAGCGATTTGAATAAAAACCGTTTATTCACGCGAAATAGCCAAAATTATATCAACCGGCTCGGCCGGGATGTATTGAATACACTTGGTGATGTGTCGCTTCTTGATATCTATTTGAGTAAGGACAAGACAGTCGAACCGCATTATCACCAGAATGCAGCAGAACTTGTCTATTGCATCAGCGGCTCTGCAAGTGTTTCCTTGATCAATCCGTTTACGAATCAAGTTGAGCACATCCACATCACACGTGGTCAAGTTGCAAATGTCCCCCAAGGATGGTGGCATTGGGAAACGGCTAGGGAGGATCAAACTCATCTGCTAGCCATTTTCGATACACCGTATCCAGAATATATTTTCGGTTCGGATATTTTGGCAAAGACACCGACAGAAGTGCTGGCCAAAACATATTGCCTGGATAAAGCAAAGCTGCAGGATGCGCTGCGCCCGCTTAACAATCAGACTATCATCATCGGACCACCGGATGAATGCAGCCAAAGCCTGGCGGTAGAAAATACCGATCAGGAAAACTCGAATTCATCAGATTACTTTACGGATGGGTGTCTATATTATCGTTTCAAATAAGAACAGCCTCTCTTTCGACAGGAGAGGCTGTTCTTATTTGAAATTAATATAAAGATACTACTTGAACCTCCAGTCGCGTCACCCCTTATGGTGTATTTATCAACAACCATTAGGAGGACCTGATATGCCATTGAAACAAAAAATCCCTGCAAGTATGATGCATCTGTTATCCTTGATCCTGACTTTCTTCCTGCCACTTATTGTGTTGCTCCTTGTCCGAAAACGAAGCAGCTATTTCAGTCAGCATGCAAAGGAAGGGTTGAATTTGCATTTCACCTTTTTCCCAATCTTTCTATTACTCCGAATTACTTCCATAAACTACCCGCCCGCTGGCGTGGCATCCATGCTGTTAATCGGATTGGAGACCATACTCATCATATGGGCTGCGTATTGTACACTGATAGATAGACCTTTCTCCTATCCTGTGATTCGATTTTTCAAAGTCAAAGGAGATACGACATATGTTATCTGATGTACTCGATTACTTATCATCACTCCCGCTGTTCTTTCTTTATTTATCGTTGATTCTACTAAGTGCTGTGCCTTTCGTGGAAGCCCATATAACAGTCCCTTTAGGGATCATGCTAGGTCTGCCGTTTCCAGTCTGCTGCCTGATCGGTCTCACCCCTAATTTCCTATCGGTGGTTCTTGCTGTAAAATGGATGAAAAGCACTAAAAAGGACAACTATTCATCCATTAGGATGAATAAGGCAAAAGTTCTCGGCACGCGTTACGGGGTACCCGCCTTAACTTTGATGGGACCTATATTAGGGGCAAATCATATCAGCGCGGCTGCTGCTGTACTTCTAGGAGCAAGTATACGAAGCATTTACTTTTGGCAGCTTGTGAGCATCGGTATTTGGGGTATTGGTACCGGCTTGTTAGTTCAGCACGGCATCTCATTTTTCAAGGAGGGCAGTTTTTGATGACAGATGGAGCAACATATACTATCGGCGAAATGGTAACCAAAGGACAAGTCAGTATCCGCACGCTTCGCTATTATGATCAAATCGATCTCTTAAAGCCAACAACCCATACAGAAGGCGGTCATCGCTTATATTCCGATGTAGATTTGAATCGACTATATGCCATTCAATCCATGAAGGGCATTGGGCTCTCTTTAAAAGAAATCAAAGACATTCTGACATCGGGCCACTTGATGGGACATGAAGTGCATCGATCGTTACAATTCCAACGTAAAATGCTGACTGCCAAAAAACAGACCATCGAGGATATGATAGCCGATGTCGACCATATGCTACGCATTACGCAAGCAGATCATGAAATTGATATTGATATTTTTTGTTCCATGCTTCATTACATAACTGCCAAAGAATCCATCAAGGAATGGCAGCAAGGAGAGCAGATTCAGGCAGGAGCAGATAGCGATGAAGCGTTGGAAAAAGAATGGAGCATCCTCTTATCCAATCTGAAAAAAGTGATTCGGATGAATATCTCTCCAAGGGCGCCAGAAGTACAGCAACTTGTCAATCAGCTATTGGCTTTGATGGATCGGACTACTGGAGATAGAACGACCATTCCACTGCCACAAACTGCACCTCCGATCATCACTCCTTTTTCCGAGAAAGATCAGCTATATCTTAAAGAAGCCATAAAGATCCATAACAAGAACAAAAACTAACCAAAAAGAGGCTGGGACAAAAGTGTTTTAGCTAAATGAAAACCCGAACTATTGACGTTAATCTTGAAACAAAGATACACGTAAGTTCGGGTTTTTTGACGATAATCTATACCAGCGCAGGCAGAATACGGAGACTCCAACGGGAACAGCGCGAGCTGAAGACCCCGCAGTGGTGATTTTTCCACGAGGAGGCTGAGGCCGTGCCCGTGGAAAGCGGAGTATTCTGCCGAAGCGGCACTTATGAGCAATGTTCGCTTTTAAACAATGGTATTTTAGTTATGTCTCAGCCTCTTCCTCTTTACCGAAGCAGCATCCTTAAATCTGCTTGATTCCCCAATAGATCCTGCAGGGTATACTCATCCAGCACCTGCAAATACGCATGCAGCGCTTTTCCTAGGATTCCTTTCAATCCACAGACGGAAGCAATCGGACAAGTATTATTTTCCCGGTTGAAGCACTCTACCAGATGAAAATCATCCTCCATTCGCCGGACGACGGCCCCGATATTGATGTCCTCCGGATCAAGCGCCAGCCTGATGCCTCCCGATCTGCCCCTGACAGCTTCTATGTAGCCAGCCTGTCGCAGTTCATGCGCTACTTTCATCAGATGATTTTTGGATATATGATAAGCTGTCGCAATTTCTTGGATCGTCGACAGTTTGTCTTTTTCTTTTGTCCCCAGATAAAGAAGGATTCGCAGGGAAAAATCAGTATACATCGTCAATCGCATTGGTTTACATCCTCCTCTTCCAAAGGATTATAGCATAACTCACGAAATGATTGGGCAAATAGAGAATGTGACACTTTTGTTAAAGTGGTATTTAAAATATATCTTTTATCCATCATTAGTTCTATGATAGAGATAGATCAAAGAAAGAAGGAATCCAGAATGCTATCACAAGAAACCATTAACGTTATTAAAAGCACTGTACCAGTTTTAGAAGAACATGGGACTCAAATCACCACTGTCTTTTATGAGGAATTGTTCAAGGCTCATCCTGAGCTTTTGAATATTTTCAACCATGCCAATCAAGCAAGAGGTAAACAGCAGACTGCGCTTGCCAATGCTGTCTATGCGGCCGCAGTACATATCGATAAGCTGGAGGCCATCTTGCCGACTGTCGTACAGATTGCACACAAGCATGTCAGCCTGGGGGTGAAACCAGAGCATTATCCAGTCGTAGGCGAATACTTGCTCAAAGCAATCAAGATGGTTCTGGGGGATGCTGCGACACCAGAGATCCTGAAAGCATGGGAAGAGGCCTATGGTGTGATCGCGGATGCTTTCATCGGTGTAGAAGCGAATATGTATGGAGAAAATGAGAAGAAAGAAGGCGGCTGGGCATTCTTCAAAGACTTTATCGTCGCCAATAAAGTACCGGAAAGTGATGTCATCACTTCCTTCTACTTAAAGCCTGCTGACGGCGAGCATGTGCCTGATTTCCAACCGGGTCAGTATATATCTGTCAGGGTATCCATCCCTGGCGAAAAATATATGATGATCCGTCAGTACAGCCTATCTAAAACACCGTCACCGGATATGTTCCGTATTTCTGTCAAAAAAGAAAACGATAATGATCCGGATGGAAAAGTCTCTGTATACTTACATGAACAAGTAAAAGAAGGAGACAAACTAGAGATAAGTGCACCGGCTGGTGATTTCACGCTCGAGGGAAATTCGGAAAAAGCCATCACATTCATTGCCGGCGGTGTCGGTATCACACCGATCATGAGTATGCTGGAAACATTGGCAGAAAAGGATCCAAACCGGGAAATCATCTTCCTTCAAGCAGCCCGCACTCCTGCTTATGCTGCCTTCACTGAGCAAATCCAAAGCTTCCAGGAAAAGATGCCCAATCTGACATATCAAACTTATTATGAAGGCAATCGAATCGATGAAACGGTCCTCAAGGATAAGGTGAATGCCAATAGCGATGTATATGTTTGCGGTCCGGCCGGGTTCATGGAATTCGTCATTTCCACCCTATACCGCGCTGGTTTCAGCAAGGAACAAATTCACTTTGAGTTCTTCGGTCCCGCTGCCGATCTTTCAAAAGCTGAATAATACAATTAAGCGCACTGCCAAGGCAGTGCGCTTTTTGTCAATCCTTATCTTCTTTTTCTTCAATGCTTTGCACGATATCCTGGATGGTTACCTGAGCCAATGCTTTCTCCATGGCCGACTGTGCTCCTGCAAAAATCGGCAGTATCGCTGATTGAATATTGCGGCCAACGGTACATTGCGGATTCGGACTGCCATGGACACTGAATAATTCATTTTCCGGAACTGCTTCCACAGCCTTATATACATCAAACAGCGTCATTTCATCAAGCTGTCGCGCCAGTTCTGCTCCCGCCACCCCGGGCCTTACTTTCACCAATCCAGCTTTCTTCAGCATCCCCATGATCTTCCTGATTACTACAGGGTTTGTATTGACACTGGCGGCGATGAATTCAGACGAATTGACTTCATCCTTATTCACTTCCAAAAGTGTCAGTATATGAATACCAACCGCAAAACGGCTGCTTATCGACATAACTTCCAGCTCACTTTCTAATGAATTCCTATCTATAGTATAACGCAAAAACAGTCGGGTAAGAGGAATGTATTGACAGAACACGTCCTGTAACTTAACATATTACATGTAAATGATTTCGTTACAGGAAATGAAGGAGGAAGACTATGAAAATCGGTATCATTGCCGCAACAGGTAAAGCAGGCAGCCTCATTACAGCAGAAGCGGCAAGCCGCGGCCACGAGGTGACGGCGATTGTCCGCAATCCTGCGAAAGTGAAGCAAGACAATATCCAAGTGATCCAAAAGGACATCTTTGATATCAAAGCCGAGGATATCCAAGACTTTGATGCAATCGTCAATGCTTTTAACGCTCCAGCCGGTGAGGAAGAACAGCATATCGAAGCTGGGCGCATTTTGATTCAAGCATTGAAAGATGCGCCTTCCACTCGTCTTGTCGTTGTCGGCGGAGCGGGGAGTCTCTTCGTAGACGAACAGAAGACAACGCGCGTATTCGAAACTCCTGACTTCCCGGATGCCTTTTTACCGACAGCAACCAATATGGGAGAAAATCTGAAGGAACTTGAAAACAGTGTAGGAATTCAATGGACATATATCAGTCCTGCGGGTGTCTTCGACGCTGATGGAAAACGGACTGGCAGCTATCAAACAGGAGGAGATACCATGGTCCTCAATAAGCAAGGCGAAAGCTACATCAGCTACGCCGACTATGCGATGGCTGTGCTGGACGAAATCGAAAATCCAGCCCATACGAATGAACGCTTCTCCGTCGTCGGCGAAAAATAAAGAAAAGCGCTGGACCTTTTGATCCAGCGCTTTTCCCTTATTTCAACAGATTCAATGATTCGCGGTTGAATGCTTCCAAATCATCGGGTGTTCTGCTTGTCACGATGTTATGGCTGACAACCACTTCTTCATCCTTGTAGTTTGCGCCAGCATTGATCAAGTCTTTGCGGACACTGCGATAGCCTGTGATATCCTTGCCTTTCAGCAAGTCAGTATCGATCAATACTTGCGGACCGTGGCAGATGGCGAATACAGGTTTTTCGTTTTCCACGAATGCCTTTGCGAATTCACCAGGACGATCATCCGCGCGAAGCAAATCAGGAGAGAAGCCTCCAGGAATCAATAGTGCATCGAATTCACTTGCGTCCACATCGGAAAGCGCTTTGTCGATTGTCACTTTCTCACCATGCTTACCAGTGACTTCCTTACCAGCTTCCAGCTCCACGTTCACGATACTGTGGCCAGCTTCTTCGTATGCTTTTACCGGACTTGTATATTCGATATCTTCGAATTCATCTGTGACTAATACTGCGATTTTTTTACTCATATATAGTCCCTCCTCTGTCAACTCTGATTCAAGATTACCAGAAGCATTTCACTTTATTCAACTATCATGCTCAAAGTATATCACCCGATACTGATCACTCCGAATAACAGTGCTGCAATGGTCATCACAATCGTGGAACCGAAGGCCCAAAGCATGGCATAACGCTGCAATTCCCCGAATTGGATACCCACCATTCCTATTAAAAGATGGGCGGCGGCAACAAGCGGACTTAACACATGCACCGGCTGGCCAAGTAATGCCGCCCGCCCGATTTCCACCTTGCTGACACCGTATGCCTGCGCAGCTTCGGCCAGGATCGGCAGCACCCCCAAATAGAATGCATTATTGGACATGAAGAAGGTAAATGGTGCACTGATGATGGCAACAATCACAGCCAAGTAAGGCGACATGAACTCTGGGATGATGGAAACAAGTGTATTCGCCATTGCATCGATCATTTCTGTCCCGGACATGATACCGGTGAAGATCCCGGCAGCTATCACTATGGTTGTGACTGCCAATCCATTTTTGGCATGTGCCGCCATCCGTTCCTGCTGATCGCTCATACGCGGATAGTTGATCATCAAAGCTGCAGCGAAAGCGACCATGAATAAGATGGTCAAGGAAATAAAATCAAGGATGAGGCAGACGAGCAATACAATAGTCAGTAACAAGTTGACCCAGACGAGCTTCGGTCTGCGATATGCAGGTACTTCTTCCGCTGCAGAGATTTCCTGAACTGCTTGATTATCCAGCTGCGCGACTCCTAAACGCTTTCTTTCCCTTTTACCAAGGATGAATGCCACTGTAAGAGCGTAAACAAGTCCGACTGCCATCACCGGTATAACAGGAATGAAAAGCTCGGATGCTTCCAAATTCAATGCAGCCATTGTCATAGCAGAAGCACCGCCCCAAGGAGTGATGTTCATGACACCCATGGAAAGCATGGCGACCGTTGCCAGGATCAAGCGGTTCATGCCAAGCCGTTTGTAAAGCGGCAGCAGTGCTGAAACAGTGATCATATAGGTCGTTGTACCATCCCCATCAAGGGCAACCATCATGGATAGGATGGATGTCCCGACAACGATTTTCATCGGATCACCCTTTACAACCTTTAAGATGAAATTGATCAGCGGATCAAACAAACCAGCATCGATCATGACACCGAAGTAAAGAATGGCAAACAAAATCATGATCGCGGTAGCTGCAATTCCTTCGACACCCTCCAGCATCATAGGCCCCAGCGAAGTGGTGAAGCCCCCGATTATACCGAACAGGATCGGAATCAATGTCAACGCCACAAGCGGCGATAGCTTTTTTGACATGATCAAATACATGAATACGGCAACCATGGAGAATCCCAATAAAGATAACAACAAAAAGTCCTCCTTCAACAGCATGTTTGTTAGCGCTTTCATTTGAAAGAAGTGTAACATTCCGTCCGCAAAATGCACAGTTTACTTACATTAAGTGCATTTTTTTCATTTTTTTCACGAGGATCAGGAAGAGTTTTTGGGTATGTATTTATACTTGCGCACTGGCCTTCCGACCGTTCCGTAGCTGATTTCCACCTCTGCTTCCTTTTTCGACACCATATACTCCAGGTATCGCCGGACCGTGGAATGACTTACTCCTACTTTCGCAGCTACTTCTTCCGCCTTTTCACTGGAGTGCTGCTCCTTCATCACCCGCCGGACCGACTCCAGGGTGTGCCGATCCACTCCTTTTGGATACACCTCGTGATCTGTTGTTTCTGCAGTATGTAAATTGGGATGGAAAAACGAATCCACTTCTTGCTGACCGACTTTATTGCCAGTCATCAGCTCTTTCTTATAGGAAGCATATTCTTTAAGCACCCGCTGGAACCGATCGCCATCGATCGGCTTGATCAAATAACTGTATACACCCCCGCGCATTGCCTCTCCCACTGTATTTGTATCATTCGCTGCCGTCAGCAGAATCACGTCCGTCCGGCGGGAATATCGACGGATGAACCAAAGGATTTCGATTCCATTCATATCAGGCAGGTAGACGTCGAGCAGCACCAAGTCAGGCTGCAATACTCGAATCAGACTTTTCGCCTGTTCCCCATTTTCCGCGACCCCAGTCAGTCGGTATCCTTCCATCTGATTCAGGTAATTCTCGAATATGATCGATGCTTCCACATTATCTTCCACTATCAGGACATTCATCCGATCCATTTTCCACGCTTCCTTTCGGGAGAACAACCGTCACAAGTGTGCCTCCTGCTTCGCTGTCTCCATAATACAAAGCTCCATTCATCTTTTCGAGCGCCGCTTGGACGATGGTCAGTCCGATTCCATGTTCTTCGCTCGTTTCCTGTTTGGTCGAATAACCATCAACCAAAATTGCTTGCTTTTCCTTATCAGACAGCCGCTTGCCATTATCCTCGATATCGAATATAACTTCTTCGCCTAAGTCCGTAAAAGAAACAAAGACTTTCCCTTCGGTACCCTGATACTTTGAAGCGGCCTCCAGTGCATTCTCCAGGATATTGCCGATGATTGTCACGATTTTTTCTGTGGCTTCCGCTCCCAAATCAATATCCAGACTGCTGCTTTCATCGATTGTCAATGATACCTTCAGCTCTTTGGCACGATTGAATTTCCCCAATAAGGCTGCTGCAATCATTGGTTCTTTTATGCTGGTCATCAGTAAGTTGACAACACTCTGCTGCTCCTCCACTTCCTTTGAAATGAGTACCAGAGCTTTATCATATTCCTGCAGGCGGATCAAACCATATAATGTATTCAGCTTGTTCATGAATTCATGATTGGAAGCACGCATCTGATCAGCTTGCTGCTTCATTTTTGCAATGGTCTCCGAGACATCTATCACTTCTGTTTCAGGACGCAATGTGAATACGACTCCCAATGTTTCCTCTGCTTCTTTTATCGGCGAAGCATCCACAATATAAATATCGCCTGCAACAAATGTATATTTGTTATATTTGCCTTGACCGTCTGCCAAAACCGCCTGATAAAGAGATTGCAGATTGGTCTGATCGATCGCATCCTCCAGAACAGACTTTTTCTTGAATATCTCCTTGGCCCTGCGATTGATCGACGTAATATGGCCTCTACGATCGATAGCGATGGTGGCATCCTTGATGGAAGCCAGTGTCGTCTCCTTTTCCTTGAACAAAAAGGATATCTCCCCAGGTTCCAGCCCATAAATCAGCTTCTTCACTCGCTTGGCCACAAGATAGGCGCCAACCAGCCCCAAAGCGAAAATGAGCACGAACCAGACAATCACTTCCTGCAGATATGAAACGATCTGGTGATTTAAGTTTTGCTTCAGAAAGCCGACGGATGCCACACCAATGATATCTCCGGCTTCATTCTTGATCGGGGTTTTCGCTTTTATGGCATAGCCCGAAATACCGTATCCTTCATAGATGACTTCCTGGCCTTCTTCCAAGACAGATTCATTGCTCGTCTTGGTCGGTTTCCCGATCCTCTCCGGTTCTGGATGCGAGATACGAATTCCTTCCGTATCAGCGATGACTACATAATCCGCTCCGCTGTTATGCTGGATTTTCAGCGATTCCTCCTGGATGATATCATCATTACTCCTATTCTCCAGGTGCTCCAGGATCGTTTCGTCCTTGGCTGCCAGTTTTGCGACAGCCATCGCCGTACTTCCGGCATCCTCCTCTACTATTTCATCTACCTTCCTCACGAATAGAGCGCTTACAAACAATAGACTCACTATCAGCAGAATGGCCACCAGCAGGACAATCTGACCGAGCAAGCCAAAACGGAATCCCCTCATATAAGTAGTCCCCTTTATTCTCCTCTTCTATCATTTTACTACCTATGACTTATAGAAAGAAGAAGGACAGTGAAAATAAAAAGGCATCCGCTCTTTTAAGCGGATGCCTTTGATCATTATCTGCTTGTATATCCTGCATCGGCGTGAATCGTTGTTCCAGTCACATAGGATGACTGATCGGATGCCAGCCAAAGGCTTGCTTGCGCGATTTCTTCAGGCTGACCGAATCTGCCCAGCAGGCTGAGCTTCGGTGCAAATTCTTCTTCTGTCTGGCCGGTTTCCTCCAGAGATCCCCTTAGCATCGGTGTATCTATTGCTCCTGGAGCAACTGTGTTCACCCGGATATTCATCGGGCCATTTTCAAGCGCCGCCACTTTTGTCATGCCGACAACACCATGCTTAGCCGCAACATACGCGATGTTATTCGGCTGCGGTCGGAAGCCGCTCACAGAGGAGATGTTGACGATACTGCCTCCTTCACCTTGCTTGATCATTTGCTGCAATTCATATTTCATACAAAGTGCTGTACCTGTCAAATCCACTGCGATCAATCTATCCCAATATGCTTCATCGAATTCGGCTGCTGGTGCATTATCCGGTGTAAGGGCTGCGTTGTTGACGGCTGCATCCAGACGCCCGAACTTGGATACCGTTTCTTCCACCATATGTTTGACTTGTGCGGAATCGGAAACGTCGACTTTCACGAAATATGCTGTACCACCAGCTGCTTCCATCTCCTTCACTGCAGCTCTGCCTTTTTCTTCATTGAAATCAGCTACGACGACTTTCGCTTTCGCTTCGGCGAATAGTTTCGCTGTTGCCAGCCCCATCCCCATTGCTGCACCAGTCACGATAGCTACTTTACCTTCCAATACTGGATATGTCATCTTCCATTCCCCCTTCATGTCCTACGCTTACAATTCAAGAATAAAAGAGGCCGATTCACTCGGCAATATGCCATAATAGGGTTGGCGGATTATCTTGTACAAGTAAGACCAAACTGTTCAAAAAAAGTGAGGGAAGCGTGTGGGTATCACCTATCCAGACAAACGTGTCGAAAGGACACAGCAGGCTTTGAAAGAAGCTTTGCTGAAACTGATGGCTAATAAGCCGCTGCCTAAAATACACATTTCTGAAATAACCGAAGCCGCCGGTGTCAGCAGGGGGACTTTTTATACGCATTATGAAAAAAAGGAGGATCTTCTTGAGGAGTTATCCGAGGATATGCTTGATGAAATGACCATTTCTTTCCGGAAACCTTATGAGCAATCAAAAATGGTCGACTTCCGAAGCCTCCCGCCAGAATCGATCGTTTTGTTCGACCATTTCCTGGAAAATAGAGTGTTCTATCAATTGATGCTGGGCAGCGCCTCGGATAGTTTCTTCAAGGAAAAGATGACGAATCAGCTCCATCACTTTTTCCGGACTGATTACGCCTTTTACTTCCGCCAGATCGACGCAGAAATAGACCTTGATTTATTTTGTACGTACCGTATCCACGGCATGATCGGGTTGATCGTGGAATGGATACAGAAAGGGTTCGATAAACCTGCTTCATTCATGGCTGAACAGCTGCTGCATATCTTCCGGTTTCATACGGAAAGTATCATGATCAGGCATTAGAAAAGAGTGTACCCGCCGGGCACACTCTTTTTTATTACTCCAACAGCATACGAGCTGTTGCATCGTCTGTGATCAAAACGTGGATCAACTCCGCGGCCAATGCCGCTTTGATTGCTTTGATCTTTTCCTGTCCGCTCGCCACTCCGATGACCAGGGGAATCTGCTTCACATGCTCCAAATCCATCGAAATCACTCTGTCATTCCAATCATTATCAGCAGCACGACCATTTTCCGTGATGAAATTGTAGCATATATCGCCTACGACATTTTCGTATTCGATGACGCCATTCGTCTGTTGAAGATAGGATTTCACCATCGTCGAATGTTCTGGTGTCCCGCCGATTCCAACCATTGCAATATCAGCTCTTGCCCCTGCTTCAAAGATGCCTTTAATGGAAGATTGATTGACGATGATTTCTTTCGCTTCCTTGGAATCAACCAATACTGGGGCATGAAGCAGCTTACACTTTGCTTTCAGCACTTCCGCCAGCTTTGCAACGATTTGGTTCGCGTGGATATCGACCCGTTCATCCCCCATCCCCCCTACAAGGGGAATGAATTGAAGTTCCGGGAAATACTGACTGGATGCCATTGCTGTGGCAACCTCATACAATGTCGTACCGGAACTGATTCCGATCGTCTGTCCATTCCGAATCATACGGAGCAGATAGTTACTGGCAGCCGCACCCAATCGTGTTTTGGAATCATCACTCTCATTCGCTTCCACACAAATGACTTCCCGCAAGCCATACCGTTTTTCAACTTTCGACTCAAGTCCCGTATATGGATGATCATCTTGCTCATGAATGATGATTTCGACGACTCCTGCTTCCCTGGCTTTCGTCAAATACTTGGAGATAAGCGACCTGCTGACTCCGATTGCCTTTGCAATTTCCGATTGTGTAGCGCCTTCTTCATAGTACATGTGGGCGATTTTCACCAAAAGTCTTCTATCTCCCAAAAGTGCCATCCTACCACCCTATTCTGTGGTTTAGCATAAAATATGCATCTACCATTGTACTATTTAAATGTAATTTTGCTACCTTCCTGAATGACAGGGAATGTATGCGGGCTTGCAAATACAGCACCCGGCAGCACTTCCGCTTCCGGTTCCGTGAAATAGATCGAGATATGCCCCAATGTTTGCAGATTCTCATTCGCAGCCGAACCTACCTTTTCAATCAGGAACTCCTGTCCATCTATGATCAAGGTACCGCCTTCCTTGATCGCATTGTCTTCTTCCGCTTGTTCCACTTGATGCAGGAACGAGATTTCCTTCAATTCAGCGGGGGCTTCCATGCCGAAAAGAATGACGATTTTATCTGCTTCAAAAGCCTGCGCCATCGGCCCGATTTCCTTCACTATTGTTTGGTACATGATTTTCCTCCTTAATACATGCCAAAGCTGGCAAAGTAAGCAATGATAACCGCTAAGACTCCTGTGATCAATCGGCTGTACAAGACAGCCGGAACACCATACTGGACTGTTTCCGGCTTTGCTTCACCCAAGGACAGCCCTACGGGTACAAAATCTGCACCAACTTGCCCATTTATCGCAAATAATGCCGGCAGTGCAAATTGCGGCGGGATATTGCCCAATGCAATCTGGCTGCCGATCAATACCCCGATTACTTGGGCAATTACCGCACCCGGACCAAGCACAGGTGACAGGAATGGCAGCGTACAGATAATGACGATGACGATCAATCCCCAGATCGAACTTGCAAGCGGTGACATCGTGTTAGCAATCAAGTCCCCGATTCCGGTGTAATTGATGATTCCGATCAGCATGCTCACAAACGCCATGAAAGGAATGATATTTTTAATCAGCATTTCGATGGAATCCCGTCCTGCTTGATAAAATATCCCTGTCACTTTCCCGATACCCTTGGAAAAGCGCATCAGCCAGTTATCATCATTGGAACGATGCTCTTCCTTCACTTTCTCATACTCTTCCCTGAATTCTTTCTTATCGGCAGTATTGAATCTCCCTGCGTCTTCCGCAGCGGCCGAAGCCTGCTCCTGTGCTTCACCTTCCGCAAGAGCTACCTCTTTCGGTGTGACACCTGACACGAAGATATCCTCTTTGATATGTTTCGCCAAAGGACCGGATGGGGAGGAACCCAGAATATCGACAGTCGGAATACGTTTCATTGGGTAAAGCCCAATTCTGGCCGTTCCACCGCAATCGATGACCACGCACATCATCTCGTCCTCAGGTACTGAATTCTTAAAGCCATCCACCGCTTGGGCCCCGGTCAGCTCAGCTATTCGTTCCGCTACAGGGTGAATTCCCCCGCCCGTAATCGAGACTACTTTCGTTTTCTTGCCTTTCGGTTCAATCCGGAGGCCGGTTCCCCATCCGCCGGATCCTTTGCTGACAAACACTGCTTTATATCCCATGCTGATTCCCTCCAGTATTACATTCTTTTCATCAGGAATTTCGTGATTTGTTCCGTCATAAGTCCCCTGATCAGCATCACAACGATCCCGACCAAGAAGAAACGAACTGCCAGTTCAGATGTCGAGTAGCCAGCTTGTGTCAATCCGTTGGCAATACCCAAGTAGACAAATAGCTCCCCGGCATTTGCATATGGGAACAAGGCTGTTACCGGATGCAAAAATGAAACGAGCGAATCAAAGAATGCCGGTTTCTGGCGCTCCTCGACAAAACGGCCGAATGTATATGCCATTGGATTTGTCAGGAGCAAAATGGATAGCATCGGCATCACTGTATAACGCAGCAAAGCATATTTGGAGGTGAATCGAATCGCCTTTGTCACACGATCCTCACCAATGAATTTGATTAGTGCATAAGTAAAGGTCAGCAATACTACCAAAGTCGGTACTATGCCGGTGATGAGACTCATGAATTGCTCTCCGCCAGCATTGAACATGCCGATGAAATGCTCACCGAACCACTGAATCCATTCCATGTCTTCCACTCCCCATTATGAGATGGATGCCAATCTCTTCGTCTTCGAGATGGACATCAAAGCTTGTTCACCGGCAGCCTGCAAAGCTGTTTGCAGTGCCGACAGCTTTCTTTTTCCCGCTGGACTGTACAGTTCGTCCAGCAGCTCCCCCAGCTGCATTCCTTCATATTGCTTCATTTCTTTGAAAGTCGACAGGATACTGATTCCGCGCATCACCTGGCACTCTTGAATTACATAGGATTCATCCACCACGAGCAGGACAATCGATCCTGGACCGATACGGCGGCGTGATTGCCCCGAAAATAGGTGGAAGCCCTTTTCCCCTTTATATTTACCGACTAATTTCTTCATTGATTTTTGATAATAGTGAACTTGAATGGCAGTCAGGGCCGATTGGACAATCAGCAAACAGCAAGCAACCAATACTAACTTCATCTTGTCATCCTCCCTGTCATTCAGCGAATAAGTGATCCTGAAGCGACCGAAGCTTCCAGACGGTAGTGGACATATCAAGTTCCACATCGTCCAATGTCAGGAACCGGCCTTCATCGATTGCTCTCTTAGCCACTACATTCCCGCTGATCAAACCGATTGGGATATGGCCATTCACTTTCATGTCCTGATGTGTTTCCAGCATCCCACGGACACTATAGCCGCCGATGCCATCAAGTCTTTCGCCCGGCTTGATCGGACGTTTTGCAACAGCAACAGTTTCAGAAACCGGCGCACCAAGCGGGTGGATGGAAGTATCATGGTGAAGCACTGCTTTGGCAATAGTGATCGGCGTCTCAAGGCTTGCAAGGTGATACGGACGATATAATGTATAATGCGGACCATGATCGGAATCCACTTTCAACAAATAACGTAATTCCTCATCCACTGGCTCCAATTCACTCTTCACGATCACGAATACACCTGGCGCCAACCCGTTCACATATTCCACGACGCCTAATGAATCAAGCACCCCGCCATTTTCTTTCAAGTCCAGTTTCTTCGCTACATCATCAAGTCCAGCATCTACACCATGCATGCCGACTTTATCCGGTATGAGACCTATTGCATTACTCAGCAAGTTCATCTCAGCCATCGTTTTTGTTCCGTCTTGGAATGCTGCCAGCATATGCGCACTCATATTCTTCCGCTTTGCTTCTTCCGCACATGTATCCGGATTTGCAGTAGGCTTCAGCGCATTATTTTTTCCTTTGCCGGCCACAACAACCTCCAGCCCCATCGTTTTCGCGAATTCATATAACTCCACGATTGCTGCTGGCTCGTCCCCAGCCGAACCGGAATATACCAAACCCGCATTATCAAACATACGATGCATATAGGAGCCGATTGTAATATCAACCTCGACATTCAAAAGAACCAGGTGCTTTTTGGAACGAAGTGCTTCCAAGGCAATATTGGCACCGACCTCCGGTACACCTGTAGCATCCACTACAACTTCTACCGTACTGGATTGAATGATTGCCCGGTAATCAGAGGAGACTACTGTCCCTGCCTTTCTGTTTTCCTGAGATTGATAGAAATCCCTGGCTCTCTCCGCATTGGCAATATTCACATCACAAATTCCGCCGACAACCATCCCAGGAATCCTTGAAATTTGGGAGATAAGCCCGAAGCCCATTTGTCCAGCTCCGATTACACCTACTTTGATTGGCTGCAATTGTTTATCTCTTTCTTGTAGTTCTCGATAAATGGACATATCCTGCTCCTCCTTGAATGCGTTTTCATATTTAAGCAAAAAATGATGAACATATGTCACTACATTTCATATACGTTCAATAAATGTAACATATGTTACAATTAATATCATTTGTTAATTCTTGATTGTTATTGTATTATCTGTTGTAAGCGTTGTCAAACATTTTTCTAAAAAATCCAAGGAGGCCACCATATGAGCAGGACTGATTATTATCATGAAGAAAATGCCCCTGAAGCCCAAAAAATCGTACCCGCCGTTTCTGCAGTGATACAAAATGGCCAGTATATTTTGCTTCAGCAGAGAAGCGATAACGGGAAATGGTCCTTACCCGGCGGTAATATGGATGCAGGAGAATCGGTACTGGAGGCAATAATTAGGGAAGTGAAGGAAGAAACTGGTTTGATATGTATCATGGATCGCATAACAGGTATATATAGCGATCCCCGCCATATCATCGCTTATTCAGATGGTGAAGTAAGGCAGCAGTTCTCTATTTGCTTCGCAGGAAAGCCTGTCGGCGGAGAAGTGTGCAAGAGTGAGGAGTCTTTCGATATTGCGTGGGTTCACATCGATATACTGGATGATTACGACATCCATCCTGCTCAAAGGATAAGGATAGCGGATGCCCTGAAAAACTGTAAAAGTGCGTTTATCAGGTGATTGACCAATAGCTGGGTCAAGATTTCCTGAAAATCGTTCCAAAAGGGGTCGAGCCATTCATCCCGAGCGATGATTTGTTGGTATTCCCACAGAAAAATCCCCGTCTAAGCAACCAGATCATCAATCTGGTCAGTCAGGCGGGGATTTTTCCCTGCTAATCTGCAAGCTGGCTATCCGACAAGATTTCGATATCATCAATAAGCTTCGAATAGTCGACCTTTGAGAAATCCGTCACATCTGCTTCAATCAACCTTCCCATTTGAAATGCATCATAACCTCTTGTGGTACAGCGCAGGAGAAATTCCTCATAAGTCAGTAAATTATCTGCCTCGGTCCTGTTTTCAAGACAATCCCCCATTCGATAGGACGTTACAATATGACTCAAATGTCTGGAATCATCCAAATCCCTTTTTCTTTGACGTTCATACAAGACGTTCAAATCCGCTGTCAAACGAATGGTGATGACTTTATATCGATGCTTATCTGTCAAACACTGAAGATAAGGATACTGCTTATTGCTGAATGGGTAATCAGATATAATATTCTTTCCTGCTTGCATTTGAAATTCCATCACTTCGTAGTATGTCTTCCATGCCTCGTTTTCAAGTCTCTTTTTTTCATTCAAGTCTTGATATCCATATATATCAAAATAGCACTCCTTCAGCTTATCAGGAGATATCAATGCATACGGTCCCAGCCTGTCATCGATCATACTGCCTAAATAAGTCTTACCTGTTCCCGGAAAGCCAGCTAATAATATTAGGACATTATCCATCTATTCACCTTCTATCCATTTACTAGTCGGGCATGATGGAAGAGCCTTACTTCCTCTTTACTTACTTCAAGACCAGGGTACGATCCTCGACATTCATAAAAATACTGATTTTATGTTTGACAATTTCTTTTACTGCCTGATTACATGGAATCACATTATGCCGCAGCGACTTTGTCTCTTTTGTTTCCCCGAATGTTTCTTTTGCTTTTCTCGTCCATGCCACCAATAGTTCCGTACCTACATTGAATTTTCGAATACCGCTATTGATCAGTTCCGGGATATCACGTTCATTCACACCTGTTCCGCCATGAATCACCAATGGCACATCCACTGCTGCATTTATCTCCTTCAGCAATGGAAGATTTACGTCTGTCTTGGATTTATATTGGCCATGATTTGTACCGATAGCAACGGCTAACGCGTCTACTTTAGTCGCTTTGACAAATTCCACAGCATCTTTTGGATCCGTATATACCTTATCATCATCTCCAACATGGATCCCTTCCTCCGTTCCTCCGATGGTACCAAGCTCTCCTTCTACGGAAACTCCATGTTCATGCGCATATTCGACTACTGCTCGCGTCTTCATGATGTTCTCCTTCAGCGGCAGATGAGAGCCGTCAAACATAACGGATGTATAGCCTTTATCGATAGCCTCCTTGATATCATCGAAATTCCTTGCGTGATCCAAATGCAATACCACATCCACCATTTCCTTTGTCGCCATGGACTTGCATACTGCAACGAAGTTTTCATGACCAATGTATTTCGCCGTATCTATGCTTGTTTGAATAATGATCGGCGATCCTTGCTCCTTTGCCGCGCGTATCATATCAGGCAGCATTTCCAAATTGTGTGCATTGAAGGCACCCACTGTATAGTTAAGTTCCTCCGCCCTGCTCGTAACTTCTTTTAAAGTAGTGTACATGCTTCACCGCTCCCTTAGTAATATTTATCGAACGCCTCGTGCAACATCCTTGGAGACCTGCATCATCCGATCCATTTTATCGAGATAGATCTGCAGCGATTCTTCATCATTTGCTTTTGCTGCCTCTGCTCGCTTCTTGTTATATAAACTCAATAGTTTTTTATATCCATCGCCGACTGATTTCTCTATTTGAATACTTTTTTCAAAGGCAGCGATTGCGCGATCATCATCCCCGAGCCTTGAATAGGCTTTACCGATTTCTTCAAGGATTTTTGCTTGTTCCCCTTCAGAAGCCTGATCGAGTTCTTGTTCTTTTGAAGAAATGGAAAACAATATTTGTTCTTTCTCTTCTGGAGTCAAAACGGGGGCGTCTTCCTTTTGCGCATCTTTTTTGGGATTTTTGTCTTTTTTCCTGCCAAAACCAAACATCATATCTACCTCCATTTATTCTAAAAAGCTTTTAGAAGCGGACCAATGAGCCATGCATACAGCAGAGCAGCTGCTACTGTATCGACATCGGTCGCAGTTGCATTAACAAAGCCCATGGAATTGAATATCGTTACCAGCAGCGCTGGCAAGAGCGTGATGAAGAACCCGTGTGCCACACCGCCAATGACCGCACCACGTCGTCCGCCAACCTGATTTCCGAATATTCCGGCAGTTCCGCCCGCAAAAAAGGCTGTCAGCATCCCTGGCAGAATCATAGCCAGCCCGAATACCGGCAGTACGAACATTGCAAGGACACAACCGATGGTCGTTGTAATAAACCCTACAATGACAGCATTGGGACTGTACGGAAACAGCACTGGACAATCCAAGGCTGGCTTGGCATTTGGAACCAGTCGCATTGCAATGCCGCGGAATGCTGGAACAATTTCACCCAGCAGCAAACGGACCCCTGCTAATAGCACGTACACTCCTACTACAAATTGAATCGCCTGAAGAAAGGCAAACATCAAATAATGCGTCCCACCTGCCAATGCAGAAGAAAATTCCGGTCCGGCAAACGCTGCTGTGATGATATAGAGCGGAACCATCACTACCATTACGGACAGATAGGTATCCTGCAAAAACTCGAATTGGGCTGGGAGCTTTAAATCCTCCACCGATTTTTTCTTTTCACCTTTTTCCCCGAATACCTTGGCAACACCTGCTTCGAACACATAGCCCACTGTACAAAAATGTCCCAAAGCGATGTCATCCGAGCCGGTGATTTTACGGACGAATGGCTGCGCAATTGCCGGCATGGCAACCGCAAAGACACCGCCAATGAATCCCCCTGTCAATATCAAAGCAATCCCGCGTAATCCAGCAAAGTATCCAAACACGGTTGTCATGGTAGCCATCCAAAGGATCGCCTGACCTGTTAAAAAGATATATTTCCACCTCGTGAACCGGGCAATGATAATGTTAAAGATGAAGATCGCCAGAAAAGTCAATGCAATATCCCGGCCCAAGCCTAATTCATTCATGGCTTGACCATTAATGGCTTCAATCGAAGGGACAATACCCTGCATTTGGAATCCTTCTGCGAATATCTTGCCGAAATATGTCAGACTCCCGACAATGATACTTGAACCGGCAGCCAATACCATGAAACCCAGCATTGTTTTTAATGAACCGGATATCACCTGACCAGCAGATTTTTTTTGCAGAATCAAACCCAGCATAGCAATCAATGCTATCGTGACAGATGCCTGAGTCAAAATGTTCTCGATAATAAAATTGATAACACCCATTTGCTGCCTTCCTCCCTCGCTCTGTCTGTTTTATACTTAAGCCAAGACTCCTTTTTCCTTCAGTACCGGCGTGATTTTTTCTTCGATTTCTTGTTTGGATACAATGTTCCTTAAATAAACGATTCTTGTTTGCTGAGGATCGATGGTGAATTTCTCGAATTGTGATTGAAAGTTCTGTGCCGTGATGATGATATCCGGCTTTGCCGAAGCAGCTGAAGATATATCCCCATGATCCAATCTGGCCTCGATTCCTAACTTAGTCAACACATCCTCTGCCGCCATTTGACATGCAAAACTGCTTCCCAATCCAGCCCCGCAAACAAATAGAATACTTAATTTTTTCATGAAATCTTCTCCCTTTTTTTAATAGTTTTTTTGACTTCCATAAAGCACCTTGTTAAACGTCTCTATATTTTGTGCTGCTATCAATCTCTTGACTTTTTCTTCATCATTTATCAAATCAATCAAATTTCTCATGATATTCAAATGCGAATAAGAATCGACGGCAGCCAGACAAAATACAAGCCGTACCGGATCATTATCTGGATTGCCAAAATACACTGGGTCCTTTAACGACATAACGCTGACACCCAATTTATTCACTCCGTCTTCCGGCCTCGCATGTGCTAAAGCCAAATGCTTGCCAACAACAATATAAGGTCCATATTCCTCTACAGATTTAATCATGGCAGTTATATAACTTGCTTCAATTGCTTCTTCCTCCATCAAAAGATCGGCTGCCTTAGTGATAGCTTCTTTCCAGTCTTTACATGCTTGATTCAATAAAATATTGGAGTTTTTCAGGATATCCTGTAGCATTGGCTGTATCTCCCTCGTATTAATTTTCAAATGGTGATTCTTAAAAGTCTCTTCTGCTTTCTGGTAGCTTTCTTTGGTCACTTTGCCGCCGCTGTCAATGATCAACTTCAAGATATCCTGCATCAGTTCGGTAGCATCTAAGTTGGTAGAAATCATCCTTCGCTTATCCTTATTTTTACGCAGGAATGAGTCTATTTCTTTTTTATCGCTTTCCCTCAGGATCGGATTGAGTACCAATAATGGTTTTTTCCGATAATCGATAGGAATGGTAGTGAAAACCAAATCCACATCCAGCTTGTCGATGAAGCTTACTTCATGTGAGCTCAATACAGCAACAATGTCTATGTCAAAATGCTCTTTCAGATTGGCGGCCAGTAGTCTTCCCGTTGAAAGCCCATGGCTGCAAAGCACAACAGCCTGATATACTGTGCGTTTCTCCTGCTTCATCCAGCTGGCAGAAGTTGAAAAGTAAACAGTCAAAAATCCTATCTCGTCTTCTGATAATGGCTTCTTTGTATGTTCCTCGATTTGCTTCTTAAAGCATGTCACTGCCTCATAGATTTCGGCATAAGATGCTTTTATCGTATCTTTCAAAGGATTGGTAGCTTGAATGTCGTTCTTGGATCGACTCAATAAACCTGTGATATGTTTATATAATCCTTCATATAATTCGTCCTCCCGCTGTGAAAAGGGAATACCGGTTATTTTCTCCACATGCTCAATTAATTGGATGGCCAGCAGTTGTGCAGTAATCCAATCAATTGAGTTGTTCATATCTTTCGGGTTGAATGATTCTATGGCGAGTGTGATATAATCCATTTCGATCAATGGCGGATCCAGATCGAAATCCCTGCAGAGTGAACCAATGAGATCCCTGATAGGTCCTTCCTTTATCCTGTTTTTGACTTTTGCCGACTCACTTAAAGTATTTCTTTCTTGCATGCGGCGCAGCCAAATACCTAAAAATAAAATGACTTGGTTCCGATACATGTAATTGACTTCCATCTGCGACTTTACCAGGATTTCATCATAAAGCTCGGTAATGATACCGATAGCTTTTGGATTTAAATAATCAATTACCACTTGTTCCAAGGCCGACACTGCAACTTCTGGATTTTGGACACGAAACAAGGCATCAATATCCGTCATGCTGCTAATGACCCTGTATAACATCGACCTTATCGATCGTTCATCCCCTTGTAAAACCATGCCCTGCTTCGGAAAGCTCACTACCGATATCCCATGATTTTTTAAGAACAAACGAAGCCTCCTCATATCTTCATCCAATGTACTCTTTGAAACCTGAAGCTTCTCTTCCATTTCATAAAGGAATGTAGTGTTCAATGGATTTACAATGTCCAAAAGCAGCGCAAGAAAACGTTCATTTGGACGGTAATAATCAAAGGTCCTATCGTCTCCTATTTTTATCAGCAAATCTTCACGTTCCTTGGCAGAGAGGCTTAATTTAAATCCCTTTCCCCTTACTGTCTTTATTGGCGGATAACCATTTTCAGCCAAAAAGCTATTAATCAAGGCCATTTCATTTCTCACGGTACGTTCACTAATCAAGAACTCTGTACTTAAATCCTTACAGGTCAAAAAGGAATTAACGGAAGAAAATCTAGTGAGTAATCTTTGAGTCCTTTCTTTCATGGAATGTAACCCCTTTCACTTTTTAATTATATGTGGTGGAATTCTGGAAGTTCAGTGTATGTTTTTGCAACTTGAACTTGCAAAAATGTAAGCGCTTAATATCGTAAATGAGATCCAGCCAAAGAAGTGATCGACTGTTTCCCGCATAAAAAAAAGCCCTCCAAAAGAGGGCTTCTCCAATCAATTACTGTCGGTTCTATCCTTTGTTTTCACACGCACCTGATAGACGATCAGCAGGATGATGAACCAGACTGGTGTGACAAACAAGGATACGCGTGTGTCTTCAGCCAGCGCCAGAACGACGATGACAAACGCCAGGAATGCCAGGATCAAATAGTTCGAGATTGGCGCAAACGGCATCTTGAATTTACTTTTTTTCGCAAGCTCTGGACGTGTTTTGCGATATTTCAAATGGGCCAGTACCGTAATGCCCCAGATGAAAATAAAGCAGACTGTCGAGATGCTCGTGATCAAGGTGAAGACACCTTCAGGTATCACATAGTTGAGTATGACCGCAATCAAGATGACGATGATGGAAAAGAACAATGCGTTCCTCGGCACTTGGCGGAAATTCAGCTTCTTGAACGGCTGCGGCGCATGTTCTTCCTTAGCCAGGGAGTAAACCATGCGGCTTGTGCTGAAAACCGCACTGTTACAAGCCGATGCTGCTGATGTCAATACGACAAAATTGATGATACCCGCAGCGGCTACGATTCCGACTGCTGTGAATACTTGGACGAAAGGACTTTCCGCCGGATTGATTGCATCCCATGGATAGATGCTCATGATGACGATGAGCGCACCGATGTAGAATACAAGGATCCGAATCGGGATATTGTTGATTGCTTTCGGAATGACTTTTTCCGGATTTTCCGTTTCCCCGGCTGTCAGACCGACCAATTCGATACCGACGAAGGCGAAGACGACCATCTGGAACGATAAAATGAATCCATGGATGCCATTGGGGAAGAAACCGCCATGATCCCAAAGGTTTGCGAAACTGGATGGGCCAGCATCTGTGGAAAATCCGCGGATGATCATGAAGACACCAACCACAATCAAAGCCAAAATGGCGATTATCTTGATCAAAGCAAACCAGAATTCCATCTCACCGAATAGCTTTACGGTAGCTAGATTCATGATCAGCAGGATGACGAGCGCAACGAGACCCGGCATCCATTGCGGTACTTCCGGGAACCAAAATTGCGTGTAAATCCCGACGGCCGTCAAATCAGCCATTGCAATGGAAATCCAGCAGAACCAATAAGTCCAGCCCGTAATGAAAGCGGCACGGTCACCGAAGTAATCGCCGACAAAATCCACAAAAGATCCGTAACCGAGGTTACTCAGCAAGATTTCCCCCAAAGCCCGCATAATAAGAAAACAGAAAATACCGGTAATTAAATACGCAAATAAAATGGACGGTCCAGTCAGATGGATTGATTTACCGGCGCCAAGGAATAACCCTGTACCAATGGCCCCGCCGATAGCAATCAATTGGACATGTCTGTTTTTCAATCCTCTGGCTAACTTTTCTTCAGCCATATGTATGCTCCCCTCTTCCTTCATTTCGAGCATGCAAACATGTGTAGTAAAGCCTTGACTCAAAATAAGTATACTATTATATAGTATCTGAACAGATAGAAGGGTGCAATAATCAAATTTTTCTAAAACTTAATGTTACAAGGAAGATCAAAGCCTCTTTTTGCGCTTCTTGATAAAGTAAGCTCCGATAATCACTAGATAGATAACCAAAGTTACGGCTGTGATGACAAGTGAAGTAGTCCATAGCACACCAATCAAGATCAGCAGCAATGCGATGATCGCCAGCCAGGTCGTCATCGGAAATGCTTTGACATAATATGTCGTCTTATCAGGATGCATCTTCCGTGATTTCAGATGGGCGAACGCAATGATAAGCCAAATGAACAGAACCGTGTAGCCAAGCGATCCCATCAGATAATTAAATGTCTTACTTCCGATGAACAGCGAAATCAGCACACCTACATATAAAAATGATGTACAGACAAGGATGGACACAACCGGGACCTGCCGTTTGGACAGCCAAGCGAATCGCTTCGATATTCTCCCATCCATTGCCTGGGTATAAAGAACTCGTGATGAGCCATAAAGTCCTGAATTCATGGATGAAATGATGGCCAGTAAAATGACAGCATTCATGACATGATCAGCACCCGGGATTCCGATAAGCTGGAATACAAGCACGAAAGGACTCACTGCCGAACTGTTCACTTCATTCCAAGGAATGAGACTCACAATGATGAAAAACGGAAACAGATAGAAAGCAATGATTCGAGTCAATGTACTGCGCACTGCCTTTGGCACGACTTTTTCCGGATTCTTCGTTTCCGCCAATGTCACTCCGATGATTTCTGTTCCGCCATAGGAATAGATGACAACCAGCATTGCTGTTACCAATCCCCCGGCACCATTCGGGAAAAATCCGCCATGAGCAGTCAAATTGCTGAATCCCGGAGCCGTATGATCGCCGAACGAGAATAATAGCAGGACGACACCAGCAAGAATGAATAGAATGATGACACTTATTTTGATTAATGCCAGCCAGTATTCCGTCTCAGCGAACGCTTTTACCGAGAAAAGATTGACAGCTGTCACAAGTATGGCAACGATCAGCGTCAGCATCCATACAGGGTAATCCGGCAGCCAGTATTGAAGGAAAATAGCAGCTACGACAGCTTCTGCAGCAATATTCAATACCCACATCTTCCAATAAATCCAATCAAGGAAGAATGCCGGAAACTTTCCGATGCTTGCCTGGACCAAATCACGGAATGTCCTTGCTTCCTTATTCTGGACTGCCATTTCTGCAAGACCCTGCATGACGAATAAAAGAATGATGCCCCCGATCAAATATGCGAAAATGACAGCTGGACCAGCCAGATCGACTGCCGAGCTTGAGCCTTTGAACAAGCCAGCACCGATTGCCCCGCCCAATGCCATCATCATGATATGGCGTGCTGTCATGGTGCGTTTTAATCCATGTTGGTCTTTCTTCATGATTGTTACCCCCTTGATGTTCTCCAGCATTTTTCCAAAGAAAAAGCCTTCCGTCTCATCTCCATCCGAGGATGGAAAAGAGACGGAAAGCTTCTTTGCTTTCCGCGGTACCACTCTTATTGGTTCTATCAAACCCGCTCTTCACCTTATAACGAAGGTGACTCGTCAAAACCTAAGGAAAATATCCCTCAGTCCTGCTGCTCCAGGGTGAGTTCGAAAATGCATAGTCTGCGTTTCACCAATCCGCAGCTCTCTAAGGCTATGCCAATCTTTCTACTACTCCCATTCGTCGCTTTTATTAAAATATTTCGGTCAATTTTGAATTAATCCTAACTATAAGTGCAGCGGAATGGTTTGTCAATATTTCTTACAAAATTAAATAACTTGCAGTCTCACTTTCCCTAACAGGCTAAAATCGGCCTCATATCTTCCTGTCCCTAATGGAACCGGTGATAGGAAAGTTCCGGAACTGATTGCCATCCCCTCTTTCAGGGAAATATTCTTGGCGGCTAGTTTCTGTGTCAGCCACGCAACTGAAGTGACGGGATTCCCCATTACTTCCGAAGCAAACCCTGTACCGATATCTTTACCATCAAGTGTCAATGTCAGTTTGATTCGTTCCACCTCCGTCATGGTCAGATCATCCCTCCCTTTATCGGAGACAACCACCTTTCCTGTTACACCATTGTCACAAATCAAATCAGCCAGCTGGAATTTCGGGAACCAATCAGCGAAACGGGAGTCAGGAATTTCTATGCCTGCAGACAGAATGCTCTTCTCCAAGATTTCCTCCTCTCCTGCTCCAATGCTCAAATCCTCTTTCAAGACAAATACAATCTCCGGCTCGAGTAACGGGGACATCATGGAAGCAAGCTCCACTTCTGTATCCCCCGTATGTATCGTATCATCGAATAACGTGCCGTAAGCTGGCTCCGTTGCCCCGAATAACGCCTGCGTGGCCGGGCTTGTCATACTGATTTTGTGTCCCTTTTTTACTTTTCCAGTCCGTTCCGCCCGCACTGAAACAAATGTCTCTTGCACTTCATAGGCTTGCTCTGGTGTCAGCTCATACTGACGGCTGATAAAATCCATCGGGTCCCCCGTTTCATATACTTTCAGCAATTGAGCTGCCAACGCTTCTTTCCTGACCTGTTCCGTCTGTTCCGTCTGTTCCGTCATTTTCCTTCTCCCCTTTATTCGAATTATCTGATTTATTAGATTATAGTATAGTGACAATTTTATAGCCAGGGGATTTCTGCTTTGCATAATCAAACTCTCCAATATCCACGTTCGCCCCTCCTGATCTTGCTCATAAAAGAACGCCTATCCACTGATAGGCGCTCCTTTTTCGCTTTATTTTTCCATTACTTTCGCAGATGTCACGTTCGCCAGATTCACTACTTCCCCAGCTGCCCCGAACCAGCCATTCTCACTGTCTTTTATTTCATTTACCACATGGACATAGGATCCTGACTGATAATCTGTGAATGTGTATTTCTCCCCGCCAATAAACGTAAACTCTACATCAAACTTCTCTTGCACGAATAGTGCCTCCTTCAGAAATTATCTTCATATATGAATTTCCCCTTGCTTGCTAAGTTAAACGCTTCTTTTTTCATTGACGCAATACTCTTCAGGCACAGTGATCCTGCTTGCTGTGGGGGACGCTTATGACGATAACGTGTCATTCTTGGTAAAATATCGATATCATGATCAATATACAAAGGTGGTTTTTCGTTTAAGATAAAGAACAAGCAGCAATATATTCGGCACCCAGCATAACCAGGCAATATACGGATAATACACTTCATAGAGGGAAGGACCGAAAAGGAGCATGAATATCCCCAGCCAGATGCGCAAGGTCACGGCTGCGAATGTCAGACTGTAATTGATCATGATCCAGTGCCGATGCTGGGCTATTTTCCGTTGGGCAGCAGCTCGGATGGCAAGGAAAACAGTGATCAGCCATAGGAAAGCAAGCATTCCAAAGCCTGTTTGTGCAATTACTCCGCCGGTGGCATAGTAAGCCAGATACAGGCCGGATAATCCCCCTCCGGTTACTCCCGCTGTGTAGAGATAACCTAATTGCTTGTGGAGCTTATCCTTCTGCTTGTTCCTGTTCATCAGCAGAAAAGGACCAAGTACAAGCGCGAAAATACTGGTGACAATATGAACAGCAAGCATCCACTTCCACATACTCGAGATAACTTCACCAAGGCTCACTTTCTGTAAAATGAAACCTGCCCTATCCAAGCCTATGATTCCATATTGAACAATCGAATAACCCGCAATCCCGACAGCCAGCACTATTACAGCACTCATTTGGATCTTTTTCATCATCTATTGTTTTCCCTCCTCTTTTTACCAGTGGTCAAATGCGACTATAATAAAAGACCAATCAAATGGTCTTTCTTAAAAAATCGACATATCTTCCAGCTGCTTTCGCTGCTGCCTCAAAATTCGCTGCGCGATGCAAATGAAGAGATACAAATCCATGAAGAGCAAGAAATAGCGAGTAAATTTCTCCATTCTGCGGATTGATGCCGCCCGCTACTTTCACGGCTGCTTCAAATCGTTCGAAGCTTTCTGTCGCCGGCCGCTGCATCAAGCTGTCCATTTCTTTATTTTTCAGCATAAACATCAGCTCATACTGATGCGGATGATCGAGCCCGAATCGGATGTATTCCATGAATAAATCCTGCATCTTATCGCCCTCTTCTTGCTGCATGATTCGATCGATAATACTATTCAGTTCTTGAAAATAATAATCCAGCACCTCGGAGAACAAAGCAGTTTTGTTCTTGAAGTGATAATATAATGCACCATGGCTGCAGCCTAAATGCTTAGCAATTTCCCGCATCGATACTTTTTCATAACCTTGTTCGATGAATAGCTTCCTAGCCTGCTGTATAATCTTATCCTTCGTTAGTTCTGCCATTACAACCTTCCTTTTAACCAGTGGTCAAATAAATTATATGCAGTATTATCCTTTCTGTCTACCATTATTTCCTAAAACATTCTTCCATACTTCGACATATTCTCCCTCGGAACTACAAATTAACCCCCTATCAACCTATAATCAAACCCCTTACAATATAAGTGAGACAAGTATAATGGCAGGGAGGAAGATGCTGTATGTTCTTCATGATGAAATGTATATCCCTCTTACATGCTTATAAAAAAGGTGATCCCGGCGGCGCGACCATCCTTCATTCATGTACTCGCTCTTACATCATATTTCCACGTATATCATGACTGATTCCAGGAACATCCATACATTCATACATCATTTCATTGGAAACAAAACAGTGCATCATTCCATCGCAGAAGGCTCCCGATAAGGGAGCCTTCACTTTAAAAATCATATTCCGCTTCTTTTTTCGCTCGCACGGCTGCTTGTGCTTCCGCCAAGTCAAAAGCATCTTCAACCAGCCGCTGAAGCCGGAGATGCACATCATCATTCATGATTTTTCCGTTCAGGAAATCCTTTTCTTCCACAAAGACATATGTCGATACAAGATGTGCCTTCATATAGGACAGGATTGGTTTCAGCTGCTGCTCTGCCACGAGGAAATGCTTGGCGGATCCGGCAGTGACCACGATACCTGCAACCTTATCACGCAATGCTTGCGGGGGCAGGAGGTCGAATACATTTTTCAGCGTTCCCGGAATGGATGCTTGGAAAATCGGCGTACCGATAAATAGGATATCAGCTTGCATGATCTGCTTGGTCACATATCCCGTATCACCTGGATAGTCCAAGTAGTTTCTCCCATCACTGAATTGAAGCTCATAATCTGCCAAATCCAATAGAACATGTTCCGCATCCGGATAGGCTTTGACCATTTCTTCCCACAGCAAAGACAATGCCGCTTTTGTCTTCGACCCGACAATCGAGCCTGAAATACCTACGACTTTCATTTCTCCGCACCTCCTTGTTTTGTATATTTCCTTATTGCCGGCAGGATTTCCGAACCGATATATTCGATGTTGCGCTCCATCTTTTCAAAAGGTACACCGCCAAAATCGAGCTGCGCCAAATAACGCTGATGTCCGAACTGCTCATGCTGGTAAAGAATTTTCTCGATGATCTGCTGCGGACTGCCGACATTGATTATACTCCTATGATCGGCGCCTTGGGCAAATAACTGTTTCGGGAATCCTTGGCCATTTGTCTTTTTCATACCTTCATTGATATGCGGATAATAATCGCGCAGTGCTTCCTGTGTCGTTTCTGCCGCATAGAAGAAGCCGGTCGTTGCCACCGGCAGCTGGGCTGGATCAAATCCACGTGCCGTCAATGCTTCCCGGTAAGCATCGATTGTTTGCTTGAATACGCTAGCTGGGCCGCCAAGCATGGCTACTGTCATCGGAACTCCTGCGTGGCCTGCTTTTATGGCACTGGCTGGCGTTCCTCCAACAGCACGCCAGATCGGCAAAGAGCCATTGACTGGCCGAGGCAGCACCTCTGCGTTTCGCAATGCCCTGCGGAATTCCCCACTCCAATTGACGATTTCTTCCTCGTTTATTTGAAGAAGCAGATCGAACTTTTCTTCAAACAGCGCTTCATAATCATGCAGGTCATAGCCCAGCAATTCAAACAGTCCGACCCGGGATGCACGGCCGGCAATCAACTCCGCCCTTCCATTCGATATCAGGTCGATCGTTGCAAAGTTTTCATACACCCGAACGGGATCTGAGGTACTGATGATAGTCGAGGAACTCCCTATTTTGATTTTTTCCGTTGCTTGCGCGATAGCTGACAATATGACAGCATGTGCCTGGGATGCAAAGTAGGGCTGATGACTTTCACCAACGCTGAAGAAATCGATCCCCGCCTGATCTGCCAGCTGAGCCAGACGTATGATCTGCTGGATCCTTTCCTTGGCGGAGATCCGATCTCCTGTTCGCGGATCTGCCAAATGGTCCCCTAATGTGTAGATGCCGAATTCCATCCCTTTACTTGGATCGATACGATATTTTTCCATATTCCTGTCTCCCATTACTTATTGTAAAACCATTATCCTCCAAAGCTCACTTATTGGAAAGTACGCACTTGAAAGTGGTATAGTATAAAAAAAGATACTGTGGAGAGGGGATAGGAAGATGAAAGAAATGCCTGCAGAAATTGAACCGGAAATGTGTAAGGTGACAGATGCACTAGGTATCCTTGTCGGGAAATGGAAACCCGTCATCCTGCTGCATCTGCTTAAGAATGGCACGCAGCGCTTCAATGAATTGAAACGCAGTTTGCCCGGTATCACGCAGAAGATGCTGACAAACCAGCTGCGTGAATTGGAAGAAGAAGACATCATCGAGCGCAAGGTCTACGCACAGGTCCCTCCGAAAGTCGAATATTCCATTACTGACTACGGACGAAGCCTCGAACCGATTCTGCATGCGATGCATGAATGGGGAGCCAAGCATACGATTCATAAACAATCAAAGAAAAATGAGCAAGCGGAAGCAAAATAAAAAAGATGAACTGTCGCCAGTTCATCTTTTTTCATGGGTTATACTTGATTTTTCAAACGTGCTGCTGCTTCTTTCACCTGTGCAAGACCAGCTTCAATGATGGATGCTGCTTGGTCAGGAGAAGCATTATGTCCTTCGATGATCACTTCGTCAATGATTTCCATTCCGAAGATACCACCGAATACATTACGCATGTAGTTCAGGGACATATCCATCGGTGCAGCTTCAGGTGCAGAGTATACGCCTCCGCGTGCATTCAGGAAGATCGCTTTCTTATCAGTCATCAATTGGATCATGTTGCCTTCTGCATCATACTTGAATGCAAAACCAGCAGCATACACGTAATCGATGAATGTCTGCAATTTAGCTGGAATCGTCAAGTTCCAAAGCGGGAATGCAAATACAACAACATCAGCTGCTGTCAAAAGATCCATCGCTTTTTGTTTTGCAGCCAACAGACGCTGCTCTGTATCATTCAGTTCCGCACCGTTTTGTACTTTACCGAAAGCATCGAACAACTCTTGGCCGAAGTATGGTGTATCCTCTGCGAACACATCATAAGTAGTGACAGAAAGATTTTCCGCACCTTCAATTTCATGCATGAAAGTTTCATACATTTTACTGGAAATCGCCTCGGAAGCCGGGCGGTTATTTGCTTTGACTACTAATACGTTCATTCCGTAAAACCTCCGTTATTCCCCATTCAGGATTCGTATTCCCCTAAATCCCCTGCCATCCATTATCAAGTTTTTTATATGATTCAACAAGTACGCACTTAAAAGTGGCATAGTATCTTTTATGATACCATTGGGGAAAACAGCAAAAAAGCAGCCTGTACGGCTGCCTCGCTTTAGTCCTTTTTCTCCTGATGCAATGGTGGCGGGATCAACCAGCCCTTTTCCTTCAGTAGCTTCAGGAACTTTGCACCTAGCATCGCTTTATTTGTATGGAACTGTCCAAACATCATAGCTACATCTTCCCTGATGGCCTGCCCCATCATCGTACTGCAGCTGACAAGGCCGGCAGCAACACCTGCCGATGCAGTAGCTGCTACATCCGGGTCGATAAAACGCGCACCGACCGGGATCGATTCAAGATCCACTTTGGGCGGCTCCGGTGCTGCCGGAGGCAGTGCGACGCCATTTGCCCTCAGTATTTCCGATACCTGCTTGACCTCTGCCTGCGCTCCATCAATTGCTTCACCAAGCAATTTCTTCAAATCGTCATCGCCGACATGATTCAAAAGCATTTGATGATTGGCAATCATCTTATTTCCTGCCAGAACAAATGACCATAACCCAAATACTTCACCATAATGCAATGGCTCATCCTGCGGGTTTCCGCTCAAGATTCCCATCTTCATCCTCCTAAACAAGTTCATACTCGTGCCGCCTTTCCCTTGCACAAGCTTTAGGATGAGCCAAATAAGGAAAAATCATGTATAAAAAGCTGGCCCATAAGCCAGCTTCCCTCTAAGCTTGTTCTTTTATTGCCTCGATTCCTTTACGAAGCGGTGTCAATGGTCTGCCAAGTAATTTTTCAAAATCATCGCTTGGTACTTCCAAGGCACCTTCCCGGATTCCTTTTTGGATATCGACGAGCATCGGAAGAAGGAACTCCGGAACACCTGCTTCTTTCATGATTCGTGCATATGCTTGGTCATCGACTTGCTGCAGCTGGACATCCTTGCCAAGGACCTCCCCTGCTTCTGCGGCGATTTCCTCCTGGCTAAGCAGTGGGCCGGAAAGCTCATAAATCTTGTTTTCATGACCTTCCCCGGTCAGTACAGCTGCTGCAGCTTCAGCATAGTCCTGCTGCAGGGCCCAGCCTACTTTCCCATCTCCCGCAGACGTTACCCACGGTGCACCAGCCAGCACACCTTGAACACTTGCCGCTTCATTCTCAAAATACCAATTATTTCGCAGGAAAGCATAAGGAATCCCTGTATCCATGATTGCTTGCTCTGTTGCCTTATGCGTCGGAGCCAGGAATAAATCACTTTCCTGCGCATTTACAAGACTTGTGTAAGCAATGAATTTCACATTTGCCCTTACAGCTGCCTCCACCGCTTGTGTATGCTGACGAATCCGTGTTTCATTGTCTCCATCTGCGGATATGAGCAAAAGACGATCGATTCCGGCAAACGCTTCATCCAGGGAAGCGGGTTCATCGAAATCCCCGCGGCGCACCTCCACTCCCTTGGCACGAAGGGAATCTGCTTTCCCTGGATTGCGGACACTTACCGCGATGTTCTCCGAAGGAACCGTTTCCATCAGTTTCTTTACAACTTTGCTGCCAAGCTTACCAGTGGCGCCAGTTACCAGCATTTTCATATGTATAACCTCCACATTCATGTACTTATCACCGCTACTTGTAATCAATATAGTTACTGGTTTGCTTTTTGTCAAACAGAATGACTTTGGCATATTCCTAAAAACGAAAAAGATTAATCCCAGGAGAAAGTGTCACTCTCTGTTAAACTTTAATCGCTGACGCATAGCTCATCACGATCAGGATGCCTTTCGAGCAATCACACGAAAAATCTCATGAAGTCACCCGCACATAATAACCGTCCGGATCAATCACTCGAAAATCAAGCTTTCCCCATGGCCGGGCAATGATTTTCGATTCAATATGGTCTGGGTAAATATTTTTGAATTTGTTGTATACCATCTCCACGTCATCGACAGGAAGGATCAGTTCCACACCTTTGCCTTTCCTGGATTCAGCCATTGAAGCAAAATAGTGATCAGCATGCAATACAGCTTCGTCTGTAAGCAATAGGGACCCGCTACCTTCAGCCTTAAATAGGGCGCTTTTCTCGTCATGCGCGGTGCATCCCTTCCCCAACAGACATCGATAGAAAACAACAGATGCAGATAGCTTGTGCACGAACAATTCGATTTTGAACATCCAAATCACCACCACTCTGCTGCTTTCACCAAAACCAATCTGAAATATCCAATAATCTTCTGTCTGCGCCATATGCTCGATTACCCAGGAAATTGTATTAGGATAAGCATTCGCATTCCATTGCTTCGGCGTGAGCTCCTGCAAATAAGGAATGAGAATTTTCCTGACATCATTTCGATAGGCAAACACGAAAATCAACTCCCTCCTAGAGGAAATATTATATCCATACAGACAATAATCCTTCCCAATCCCCTATTTTTCTCGACCATTGACGTTAAACGAATAAAAGCTGGAGGATACCCTCCAGCTCATTTGCCTGCCAGAAACAGACCCAGCTCTGATAGCAGCGCACTCCCGACATATGTCCCCGTAAAGACGAACACCGCGACGATACCGACCTTCCAGGACGTCTTGCGCAAATCGACCAAACGATCCACCACTGAAATCCCGGCAAATGTGAGAATCGGAGTCGTAATGGAAAGGAAATCAACATAGCCGATTGCCTCGACAAAGAAATCAAAGCACATGCACAGAATAAGGGATGTGACAGCTACCCATCCAAGCATCGGGAATTCCCGCAGAAACTTCAAAGGTGCTTTTTTCATCAAATCCGACAGCAGTACACCAATCATCGAAAATAACCATAATGTCAGCAGCCCCATGATTGTCATCCATTCGACTGGTGTGGAATCAGGGTTCTTCAGCAGCTTGATTTGCTGGGTGAATAGGATCAAAGCCGCACTAAGCAAAATGATAAGTCCATATTTCACGTATTTATTCAGCTGCATGGACATCGGGTGGCACCCCCTGCTGTTTTTTCTTTTTTGTCAGTTTGTTGTAAAGGAAACGCTGCAGCGGTACGGCTAGGAACACCATCGTGAATGTTCCCAGGAAGCTTGTAAGCAATTGACTTGCAGCAGCATATCCAAGGATGGTGCTTTCCATTTCAGGGACACGCTCGATCAATGTAGCAGAGGAAGCAGTCATCATACTCGCGGAGCCAACTCCGGATGCCATCGCCAATGCTTCCACGCGGAAGCCGATATCCAGCATGATCGGCGCAATCAGGCTGAAGAAAATGGTCCCGAATAGCGTCCCGATTATATAGAGCGACAGCACTCCCCCGTCCCTCTTTTGATTCGAGTGTGTATTTTTCCGAGATGTAAGCGAGCTCTCCTTCACGCCCAAGACCGAGCGTCGCCCCGATTGCTTCACGGCGCAAGCCTATCAGCAGCGCCACAGGCAGACCCAATAACACCGTTCCAAGATTGCCGAGTTCCTGGGCAATGAAGACCCAACCGACATTCAGGATTTCCTTTAGCTGGGGAGCGACATCTGCCCCATATCTAGCCATCAGCGGCAGCATGATGAAAATCAGATACTTGCTGGAGAATTGAACGTTCGCCTTGCTGTATATTTTTTGCAGGAATCCTTTGCGAAATATCGGCAAGCCGAGAATCATCGTAATCAAAATAGCAAAAGCAAGCGGCAGCAAAGAAATGGAGAATGCACCTAATGATAAGGATTGTGTCCCGATCATTTCTGCTGCGGTAATGACGATAAGTGCAAAGATAAGTAAAATGGCATAATTACGCTTCAATCCCATATTCCCCCTTCTCCCCCAAAATGTCTTGGATCTGCCTTACATACTGCTGATAAGTCCTTTTATACAGCTTGCTTCTATCAATCTTGCCATTCATTTTTTCCAGTACTTGGTATAGGAATCGCGGAAAGATTTCATAGATATATTCCGGATCAATGTCGATGAAATCATCACCATGGATCGTACCGGTAAAACCGCTGTAGCCGATTTGGATGCAGGGCATCATGAACGATAGATCCCCGATATCGCCAGCAGCACTGATGCTGTTGCCCTCGAGAATCGCCTCGATTTGTTCATTCTCTTCAAAAGCAGCTTTTACGAAGGTGGACAAATAACGGTCCTGCTGGAATGGCAGATACCCCATTTGTGTATCGATGTCCACTTCGCCCTGCAGTGCCATTGCACTGCCTTGTGCTGCAGCATCCAAGCGCTTTGCGACAGTTTGCATATACGGAGTTGAGAGTGTACGTAAATCCGTGCCGACTTTAATATGATTCGGGATGACATTCGTCGACATATCCGATTCCATCACTATCGGATTGAGACGGACTTTTTCCTTTTCATCCAGCTGTTGACGCCCTAAACTGATCGCCGTGTGGAACAAAGTGGACATATTATAAGCGTTTATGGAAGAAAAAGGATCGAAACCGGCATGCGTTGATCTGCCTTTGAACGTGTATCGCTTATATAAAAATCCTGCTAAATCACAATCGATTTCAATCGTCCTTTTCGCAAATTCCCCGCCGATTGCATGAACACAGATGCTCACATCAATATCATCGAAAATACCAAGCTTCATCGCTTCGGGTTTGCCGCCATAATGGGTGATGACGCCCTTTTGGATCAGTTCATCACGATAAGCAAGGTCCAGGTATTCCTCAGCCGGAACGAAAATGAAACTCAGCGTGAAATCGAATTGTTCATATGCTTTCGCTTCGACTAGCTGCCGATAAAGTGCCAGTGCGATGGCAACTTGCGTGTAATGGCCGCAGTTGTGAGCTGCTCCCGTTTCTGGGTCTGAGCGGAAATGTGAAGGTGCATAGACGGCATCCAGCTCAGCCAAAAAAGCAATATGCATAGGCTTCCCTTCTCCAAGTGTCGTCCGCAGACCAGTAGTACTGAACTCCTGAATGATGCTTTCCGGATTGCAGTCCTTCAGAAAATCGATCACAATTTGTTTAGTGCGATCCTCCTTGTACCCCAACTCCGGGTTTGCGTAAATGGATTCCCCCAACTTCCTGATTTGCTCGTATGCACTCAACAGAAAAAAACGCCTCCGTTTAATAAAAATTTCAACAATTAAGATTAATTTAACTATCATGACGAAGAAAGTCAATAGAAAATCTATAATTAACTAACCAAAAGCCGAACTATAACTTAAATAACTAAAATAAAAATCCGTAAATGTTCGGTTTTTATATTTAATATGTTTTGTATCGGCTGAACATTATCATCCCAAAAAAATGCACCGCAAAAGCCATAGGCTTTCTGCGGTGCATTCCAAACAATATTTAAAAATCCCCTTGTTTCACTCGCTTGATCAATTCTTTCATCCAATGAATGGTATGTTCAGTTCTTGTCGTTACATAGCCGCTGACAAAATCGATGAACTGTTCTTTATCTTCATCCCTTTGGACAAGCTTATCGTATGCTTGGACTTCCTCCCAGCGCTCCGTAATCTTTTCCAGCTTATCTTCCAGGATACTTACAACTTTATCCCGATCGACATATTTGATATTAGCCAAGCAAACAACCATGTCACTTATCTTCTCTGCATTTTTCATGACCTTATAAATCTTTTTCGGCAGCTCTTGGCGACCCTTAGCTGTAATCTGGAATACTTGCTTATCGGGACGATGTTCTTCTTTGATGATTTCAACCGCCTCGATCAATCCTTGCTTTGCTAACGAATCAAAATGATAGTAAAGTTTGCTTTCTGTCAATCCGCCAAGCTTATCCAAGGGGATAGGCTCTGATAGCTGCTTTTTCAATTTGTAAGGATACGTATTATCCTCCATTAATTTGCTGAGTATGAAAATTTGAATGGACATTCTCTTTGCTCCCTCAAGCAGAATGATCTTATTATATCAAATTTAAACTGTCGCTTTAATAACTTCTGTCCCTTCATCGGCATTGGTGCCTTCATCGGCTTTTGTTTTGTGCAGGAAAGCAACGATGATGATATTAATGAGCATCGCTGCTGCTCCCACTGCAGCCATCGACCAGATGAATGGACTTGGACTTGTGCTTCCGAATAGGTTGGCAAAGTAAGCTTGAACAGAATAATACATAGGTGAAATATGACTCATCCATTCATATGGAGCATACATCATATCACGGGAGATAGTGGCACCATTCGCCAATGTCTGCGTCAGCAATACTGGCAAGTTCAACAGCATACCGCCTTGACCAAGCAAAAAGATGAAGATTGCTGTGAAGTTGAAGCATACCATATAGTTCAAGATTTGCTGCCCCAGCATACCGAAGTATACATCGCCGCCTGGATCATTCACCAAATAGACGATTCCCGTCGCAACCAATCCGCCCAATACCGCAATCATCAATGCTGTCAGTTGAACATATAGGAATAGACGCGTTCTGCTTGCTTTTCCTTTACTTTCTTTAAATGCCCCTACTAATTGCATCGCACCAATCATCGCACCGACATAGCCAGCCATTGTCAAGAACATAGGCAGCATGTTGTTATTCATACCATCCGGCATTTCGTTGATCGTCACGATGTTTCCTTGATATGCAGTTTCAATTTTATCACTCAAAGCAGCAGCTTGATTCTCCGGTACATGGAAGTTCATCAATACACCCTCAGCAGTCTGCTTGGAGAATTGTGCACTCAATTGATCATTGATCTGTCCGACGACTTGGGTCATTGTGGAAGAAACTGTGGTTGCCCCAGCTTCGTTGATCGTAAAATCGATACTGGAGGATGTCTCTCCGCTTTGTACATTCTCCGAGAAATTCTCAGGGATGTGTACGACCAAGGCTAAGTTGTTTTTCTCCAAATCTTTTAACGCTTCCTTATTCGTCAAATCTGTTTCGATATCCTGGAAAGGCAGATTTTCCGATAGCTGGTCTGCAATGGCCGAACCAACCTCCCCGCCGTCATCATTGATGATGGCGACCTTTAATTGGTCTACATTGCCTGGAATTGCCGAATAACCTGGCAGGAAAATCCCGAGCATGAAAATTGCATATAAGATTCCCATGAAAATAGCTGCAATAGCACCTTTATTTTTTAAGAACTGGCTAAATTTCATCTTTGTATCCTTCCTTCTATTCATCCATTCGTTTAGTTTATTTAAAGTACTCAAATTAAAGTACTTTTGTTAGAATGATTACTATTCTATGTAAGTTCATCAGCAAAGTCAATCATGATTCCTTCTTTTAAAAAATGAAAACGTTTTTTCCGATTCACAAATTGGACACAAAAATACCCTTATACAAATGTATAAGGGCTTGCTGTCATTCAATGATAAGGGTAGCTTTCCATTTGCTTGTAATCTCCGGCTTGAATCCCGGTTCACCGAAATAGGGCATTCCATCCTTCCAGAAGAAAGGCTGGATGCGGGCATGACGGTTATGATCATATAAGGGGTTGCCTTCAATCTCCTTATATGATCTGGCGTGATAGACAAGCAGATCGATGCCTTCCTCTGTCACGGTGAAGCTATTATGTCCCGGTCCGTACAAGCCCGTATTCTCCGAGCTTGTCAATACAGGGTCACGCAGCTTCGTCCAAGAGGCCGGATCGAGCAAATCGGCATCTTCATCTGCATATAAAAGACCCATCGCATAGCGGTCATCCGTTGCGCTTGCAGAGAATGTCAGGAATACTTTGCCGTGGCGATGCAGGAACGCCGGGCCTTCATTCACATCGAATCCCGCTCTTTCCCAGTCATGTTCCGGTTTTGCCAGCAGCACTTGTTCACCTTTTAGTGTCCAAGGATTTTTCATTTCGGCGATATAAAGATTGGAAATTGTATCGTTCTCCGTTTTCTGGGCCCAGACCAGGAATCGCTTGCCTTGATGTGCAAAAGTTGTGGCGTCCAAAGAAAAGCTTTGGAAATCCGTATTGATTGCTCCCTTTTCGGTCCACTCATCTGTCAGCGGATCGCCTGTGCATTCCAGTACATATGGACGTATTGCCCAGACATCATCTTTATCTCCCGCTGCAAAATGTATGTACCATTTTCCGTCGATGTGATGCAGCTCCGGCGCCCAAATATGCTCCGACATTATCCCGGATGCATGCGCCTGCCAAATTGTATGTTCCTCCGCCCCGCGCAGTCCTTCCAGGGTTTTGGACCGTCGAAGGACGATTCTGTCATACTTCGGATAAGAACCGGTGAAATAATAGAATCCATCCTCCGCCTTCAAGATATATGGATCGGCCCGCTGCTCAATGAACGGCTCCGGGAATTCCTCCAATTCGATCGTACCTTCCACCTCATATGTTCCTGCCTTACTCGTATCCGGCAGTTCCGGCCAAGTGACTCGAAAAGTCCCTTGCACTCCTCCGTCCATTTGCACGTCGACCGTCTGTGGCAGTTCCATATTCTCTCCTTGTTTCATATGAATTTCAATCGGTTCAGCCGTCGTTATATTCATCCTATCTCCTCCGTATTCTTAAGTGAATGGAAGCTCCTTGATGGATGGCAGGATCAGATCCGGTTTGATACTCGAAATCTCCGCCTGCTCTCTTGTTGTATTGCCGGTAAGCACCAATGCTGTTTTCAAGCCGAACATGGCGCCCATCGCTATGTCGGAAGTCAGGCTATCCCCCACGATCAGCGTCTTTTCCGGCTCACTGCCTGCTTGCTGCATGACCTTCTGATACATGAAGTGCGATGGCTTACCGACAATGATATCCGTCTTCTTGCCTGTCGACGCTTCGATGGCGCCGATCAAGCCGCCTACATCCAGCTGCAGACCGTCCTTTCCCGGGAAGACGGGATCCTGGTTGGTAGCAAGGATCCTGGCACCATGGATGACAGCACGGAAAGCCTGATTCAAATCATGATACGTCACACCAGTATGCAAGGATATGACAAGCCAATCAGCTTCCTCGGGCTTTGCCGCAAGCGTCAGATCCGCCTCCGTCAATTCTTCGCGCAGCCCTTCTTCTCCAAGAACCCACACAGGCAGCTTCGGGTAATGCGTCTGCAGGTAATCAGCTGCGAGAAATGAGGATAGGATGATATCTTCCTTCTCCCACTGGATGCCATGTTCCTGAAAATATGCAGCTATCTGCCGGCGCGAATGTGTGCCGCGGTTGCTGAGCCCGACCACTCTTTTACCTGCTTCCTGCAGGGCATGGATGGTCTCGGCAGCTCCATCGATCAATGTGAAATCCTTCCATACCGTACCGTCCAAATCAAATAGAATGCTATCCATTCCTTGATAAAAAGTCATTCCGTTCGCCTCCTTTCTTAGATTATACCTGCTGCCAGCGATCCCCGTCAGGAGCTGGGCAGCGTTTATCCGGTAGGGAGGCCCGGAAAAGGACAAAACAGCCGCAGTGCGCACATGTATGCATCGATGTAAGGGATGGACAATCCGAGCAGACCGCTAAACGGGCGGTCACGATCGCTTCTTCGGCCAGCGCGGGTTCCAATGCCAATTGTTCTGCCGCGAGTGCCGCTGCTTCCTCTGCGGAATACGTTTTTCTTTGCGGGCATGCCTGGCATGTCATCGGCTGCCAATCCGATCCTGCAGCGGGTAGCTGATCTGCTCTTTCTTGAATTGGTTGATGAGGAACAGCCCGGTGCATCGATCACGGAGATGGTAAGCTTCATTCAAGCTATCTTGCACAAGTTCATCATCTATCCCGATCTCCTGACTCGAAGCTGGTGCCCCGACTTGGTACAGATAATATCGCAGGACTTCAGCTGTCGGCAGTGACGCAATCTTCAAACGGATGTCTTCCCAGTTGTGCCGCAATCCCGCTCCTGTTTCCCCCTCTGCTTCCGAAACATCGAATTGTTCAGCCCAGCTTTTGTACAATTCCGTGATAATGGCACAAGCAACCCCGACTTTGGCTCCATGCAGAAGCTGACGTTTATCCGTTTTGAGCAAATGCATTTCCCAATAATGCGACAAATGATGTTCTGCTCCGGAGGCTGGGCGGGAAAAATCCAGTATCTGCATGACGAGACCAGACTCGATCAAAGACTCCATCAGGATCCGTATGCCTGCTTCATCCGCTTTGGCTATTTCCTCAATATGATCGACACAGGTATCAAGAGAATGCCGCGTCATCCTGGCAGCCAAGGCATTATATGGTTCCCCTCCGACGCTTGCGGATATCTCCCAATCAAGCAATGAAGTGAATTTACCCAGTAGGTCTCCAAATCCGGCAGCAGTAAGCGGCCCGGGAGCAGCACATAACACATCCAAGTCGGCAAATACTGCCACCGGGGCGGCGGTCTGGATTGTCTGCTTCACTCCCCGTAAAATCAATGGCGCACCTTTGGAGGTGAAGCCATCGACCGATGCCGCTGTCGGCACCGCCACGAAAGGCACAGATAGCTTCAGGCTGCAGAATCGAGTGATATCATGAATCGTTCCAGCACCTACTGCCAGCAGCACATCCGTATCCATCGGTGTTTCTACAAGAACTTGGATAAGCGAAGCTTCATCAGCATTCACTTGCCCATGCTGATTTGCGAGAAGCTCGATGACATGGACATGTACGCTTTCTGCCTCGAGCAGTGCAGCCAGCCGATCACCCGCGGCTGCTTTCGTCTGGGCATCCATTATAAGGACAGCTTTATCCCAGCCTTTATCCTTCAGATAAGAACCGACGGATGTCAGAGCTCCTGCTTCCACCTCCAGTTTTGGAAACGTGTCCGGGCTTATCCCGAATTCCTCTGCCAATGTCAGCATATCGGCTGATAATTGCATCAGGCACCCTCCTCGATCGTCAATACCGTTACACTCATCGGCGGCAATGCAACATGAAGTCCGCCATCTTTCTCCGTGAAATTCGTAAATGGCACTGCCTTGACAGCATCAGGCTGTTCAAATGTATTCAAGGCGTCTTTTTTGTCAGCTGTAAGGATTTTACCGCTTACCGATCCTAATGCTGCACCCCGCAGCTCCGTATTTACCGCTGCCTCATTTGTATGACTCAGGTTACAGAAGCTGATATGAATATTGCCATCCGGCCCTTTCGATACCGATGCGGTGACAGAGGGATACGCAAGCTCGCCATGTTTTATTTCATCCGTTTCCAAATGGAAAGATAACCTCTCTGCATCCTGATGGACCTGATATAAGTCAAACACATGATAAGTCGGTGTCTTGATCATCTCCTGCCCCTCCGTCAGGATCATCGCCTGCAGGACGTTCACCGTTTGTGCGATATTCGCCATCTGGACCCGATCGCTATGGTTGTTGAAAATATTGAGTGAGGCACCGGCAACCAATGCATCACGGATGGTGTTCTGCTGGTACAGGAAGCCTGGATTGGTGCCAGGTTCCGGGTCGAACCAGGTTCCCCACTCATCAATGATCAATCCGACTCGTTTCCCGGGATCATATTTATCCATGATGGTACCGTGCTTTTCAATCAGCTCCTCTATGAACAGCGCACGCTTGAGCGTCAAATGCCATTCGTCTTCGGTAAAATCAGTGGCAGATCCTTTACCAAGCCAGAAATCACCTGGGATCGTATAATAATGCAGGCTCAATCCATCCATCAATGCAGCTGCTTCCTTCATCAGCGTATCCGTCCACTTATAATCATCGATATTGGCCCCGCCAGCAATCTTATACAGCTGGTTATCGCCATAATTACGGACATATGTCTGGTAGCGGCGGTACAGATCCGCATAATATTCCGGACGCATATTACCGCCGCAGCCCCAGTTTTCATTGCCGACGCCGAAATACTTGAGCTTCCATGGCTCTTCTCTCCCGTTTTCCCGGCGCCAAGCTGTCATTGGTGACTCCCCGTCGAATGTCATGTACTCGACCCACTCGGACATTTCCTGGACAGTCCCGCTGCCGACATTCCCGCAAATATATGGTTCGGCTCCAAGCAGCTCACAAAGCGTGAAGAATTCATTTGTGCCGAAGTGGTTATTCTCCACCACTCCGCCCCAATGGGTATTCACCATCCGCTTACGCTGTTCGCGTGGCCCAACGCCATCCTTCCAATGATATTCATCGGCAAAACAGCCCCCTGGCCAGCGCAAGACAGGGATATGAAGCTTTTGGAGAGCTTCCAGTACATCATTGCGGATTCCCTTTGTATTCGGAATCGGGGAATCTTCCCCGACCCAGATCCCTTCATAAATGCCTCTGCCCAGATGCTCGGCGAAATGGCCATATATATTCTTATTTATTTTCCCTTCCGTGACATCTGCTTGGATGATCAGTTTTGTCGACATGGTTATCGCTCCAATCTATCAGAAATGGGTTAGCTAGCTAATCGTTCCTGCTGCTTCATCGTCCTGAACACCTTCATGCTCAGCCACATCCAGCCGAACGCGCTGACACTGAAACAGAAGAACAAAAGCAGCACCGGCAAGCCGATGCTATGGTACAAAAGCGCAAACAGGAGTACCGCGATCGACAGTGTCATATGGAATCTCGTCAGTCCAATGATGAATGCATTCCTGACAATCTGAAATGTACCTGCTTTATAATGCGCCAGCAGCGGGAAACTCCAAAACACAACTGTCATATAGCAGAAAATGAGCACGTAGAAAAGGAAAGGCACCAGGAAGAATAACTGTCCATCTGCCTGCCTGATAAGCAAATAGTTGGTATATAGGATGAAACCTGTTCCCAAAAGCAGCCACCCAAGCTTATTCGCTGACCAGAATTCCTGTTTGTACGCTTGGCGGAAAGTGCGGTGCAGCTTCACTTCCTCTCCATTCAAGAGCCGGCGGGATACCTGTAAAGCAGCAATCGTTGCCGGGGCTGCACCTGCCACAATCAGGCCTAACAATGTGTATAACAGGAATAGTGCATTCAAGTGTGCAAATCGGGTGATCCACAAAAGAGATTTATCGAGATTTTTCATCGCTTTATTCAGCATGGTCCTTACCCCTTTCTATCCAAATGCCAGATTCAGCCTTTGACCCCGCCGACAGTCAATCCGGAAATGAAATAACGCTGGAAGAAAATAAACAGAATGACGATAGGAATTATCGTCATGACAGACCCCGCGATCAGAATGTCGTAGTTATTCCCGTATGGCGTCAACAGCGTAGCCAAGCCGAGCGGCAGGGTGAACATATCATTCGATCGCAGCACCAGCAGCGGCCACAGGAAGTTATTCCAGCTGCCAAGCCCTTGCAAGATAGCCATCGCTGCCAGGGATGGTCCCATCAGCGGCAGCATGATTTTGAAGAAAATCCCATACTCCGTCGATCCATCCATCCGGGCTGCATCCATCAGCTCCTTCGGCAGACCAAGCGCATACTGCCGGAAGAAGAACACCGCAACCGGGGCAACGACACCCGGCAAAATGACGCCAAGATACGTATCGATCAGCATCATATCCATCATGAGACGGAATAGCGGAAGCATCAGGATCTCGAATGGCACCATCAAAATGAACAAAACTGCCACGAAGAAAATATTGCTTCCTTTGAAGTCATACATCGCCAGCGCATAACCGACCATGGAAGAAAAGAACAAAGACAGGACGATCATCAGCGCTGAAATCCAAAGGCTATTTCCATACCAAGTCCAATATTCAGGAGATTGCGTGAAAATGTATGTGTAGTTGCTCAGCGTCAATTCATCCCACGGAAAACTGAATGATATGCCGTTCCTCATCAGCGAGGAGGAAGGGATGAAAGAAGAAAGCACCATGCTTATGATCGGGAAAAGCGCTATCAAGCTGACAATGGCCATGACCACAGTGGCAATCACCCCGAGTAATCTGTTATTAGACTTTTTCATCACCTATCCCCTTTCTTGAATGTACCAGTGGCTATCAAATAGATGATGCTGATCACAAAGATGATGAGCATCAATACGACACCAAGAGCAGCACCGAAGCCCATATCATTTTGCTGGATACCCTGCTGGTAAATATAAGCCGCGATCGACAGGCCGATATTGCCTGGGGATCCCACAGCCCAGAACACATAGCTTTCTTCAAACATGCGGAAGCCGTTGATGATCGTAATCGTACTGACAAAGATGATGATGGGCTTCAGCATCGGCATCGTGATGAAACGGAAGCGCTGCCATCTTGTGGCACCATCAATTTCAGCTGCTTCATACATCTCATCCGGCACGTTCTGCAAAGCAGCCAGGAAATAGAGAATGTTTACGCCGATCCAGCGCCAGCAGGCGAGCAAGACCATGAGTCCGATGGCCGCCCAAGGAGTGAACATCCATTTGATCGGTTCGGAGCCGAACAACCCAATGAGCTGGTTAGCGACTGCCCCTTCCTGTTCACTGAACATGAAACGGAAAATCATCCCCCCGACAATTGTGGAGGTAAGTGCCGGGATGAAGAGCGATGCCCGGAAAAGCGTCCGGAATCTCACATGCTTCGAATTCAGGATTACCGCAAGCACCATCGGAATGATGGTCAGGATCAATACGGTCAGGATCACATACGCGGTCGTATTGGAGACAGCTCGGTAAAATGTCGGGTTGAAAACACGTTCATAGTTGCTCATCCCGATGAATTCCACTTGGCCCGGGAGCACGCTCTGAAAACTCATGATGACTCCCTGGATAGCCGGATAGACAGTGAATAGGAGCAGTGACAGGACAAATGGCGATATGAAAACAAAAGGTACAACCTTCTTGGAATTCAGGAACCGGACGAGCTTATTCTGTTTCTTGCGTGCCTTTACCGGTGCCGCTGGTGTGACAGTATTCATCTAAATCCCCCCTTTTAGCTTTAGTTTGATTTGGCTTTACGCAGCCGGACGACGTTCCAGGAAGTCTTATTCAGCTTTATTTTCAGCCTGCCGTCTTCCAAGCCCGATTCCCCGTTTTTATGCGGGGTGACACGTGCCATATCCTTCGTATTTGCAGCCTTCAAATCATGATGCTCCAGCACGATATGCTCCAGGATTTCATAATCCTCGAAGCTGCGCACATCCACCTCAAGCGGAATCGCTTCTTCCAGATGCTTATTCACCAAGAAAATCGTAAGCTCCTGTCCCTGCTCGTCATAAACAGCAGCGCTGTCGATGTAAGGTACATCCGTGAAGTCCTTGCTGTCATACTTTGGAGAAGAAAGGATCGGCTGAAGGCTGACACCTCTGCCATAAACGGAGGCATGCAGATAAGGGTAATAGATTGTCTGCTTCCAAGATCGGCCATTGTTTTCCGTCATGATCGGTGCAATGACATTCACCAGCTGAGCCATGCACGCCATCTTCACACGATCAGCATGACGGAGCAAAGTGATGAGCATGCTTCCCACCAGCAGGGCATCTTCGAAGTTATAGACATCTTCCAGCTGCGGAGGTGCGACTGTCCACGGATCCAATTTTTCATCCTGCTCCCTGGAATGGTACCAGACATTCCATTCGTCGAAGCTCAAGTTGATCGTTTTCTTGCTGCGATGCTTTGCCTTGATATAATCACAGGTCGAAATCACGGTCTTGATGAAATGGTCCATATCCATGTTCTTCGCCAAGTAGTTTGCTGGATCATTGGAGCTGTTGCCGTAATATTGGTGAAGTGAAATATAATCCACCTCATCATAGGCGATATCCAATGTTGTCGCTTCATACTCCGGGAAAGTCGGCATATCGGTGTTCGAGCTGCCGCAGGCAACCAGTTCGATATCCGGATCGACAAGCTTCATCGCTTTCCCTGTTTCCTTAGCGATTTTGCCGTATTCGGCTGCTGTCTTTTGCCCTACCTGCCATGGTCCATCCATTTCATTGCCTAAACACCAGGTCTTGATATGATGCGGCTGTTCATAACCATGCTCCCTGCGCAAATCACTCCAGTACGTCCCGCCCGGATGATTGGTATATTCGATCAAATTACGGGCAGCATCGATTCCTCTTGTACCAAGGTTCACCGCCATCATGACATCCGCACCCACTTTTTTGGCCCAGTCGACGAATTCATTTGTCCCGATTTCATTCGGCTCAATCGTGCGCCAAGCAAGCTCCAGCCGTTTTGGACGCTTTTCCTTCGGTCCGACACCATCTTCCCAGTTGTAAGCAGAAACCATATTACCGCCCGGATAACGGACAATCGGCACCTGAAGCTCCTTTACCAAGTCGATGACATCTTTCCGGAACCCTTGCTCATCCGCCTCAGGATGACCTGGTTCATACATGCCGCCATAAACAGCCCTGCCTAAATGTTCGATGAAAGAACCATAAATCCGCCGATCAACTTCACTGATTTGATAATTTTTGTCCAGTACCATAGCTGCTTGCAATTCATCTGCCATGTATCCCCACTCCTTTTTATTGATAACGCTTACAAATCTAGAGAAAAAAAGAAGACCACCTGCATCGCATCATGTACGAACATATTTAGAGCGATGTTTCGAGCAATCAAAATATGTACGTATAAGTTTATATGTTTAGTATAGTCAGATATCGATATAAAAACAAGCGTTTTTTGCAATAGAAGAAAAATTTAAAAAAGAGCAGCGGTTGCTACGCTGCCCTCGTTTCATCCCGCCTATTGCTGCATCGTACTTTCAATCTTATCGGCAGCTTCTTTCATAGCTTCTTCAGGAGACTTGTTTTTCTGCCTCAATACGGAATCCGCAATAATCGTATTATACTCGGTGGAGACATCCGGCGTATTCTCTGTGATATTCAGTGTATTGATCTCATCCTTCACTTCCAGCAGCATATCGAAGATGCCATCGCCAAAGAATTGATAGTATTTATTATCTTCGCGGACCGCTTCGCTTTCCCACACATCCCAGCGAGGCGGGTCGAATCCAAGAACCTTCCACAAATTGATGCTGCCCTCTTCCGAAAGCTTGGCATATGCAAGGAATTCCTTTGCCAAATCCTTATCTTTTGCCTGATTGGTCACGACTGTCCCTGTGCCGCCCATGCCAGCGGAGCGTTTCCCTCCTTCTTCCCATGCAGGAAGCGGCTTGATAGCTATCTTGCCTTCCATTTCAGGCATGTTGTCAAGGAAACGTCCCATGTACCATAGCGGTGCCAAGATGGCAGCAGATTTGCCCTCTGTGTAATACTTATAGAAATCCTCTGATTGGTTATTTCCACCAGGGGTCAGCTCAGCAATTTTCTCGGTATAAATCGCATCATACAAAAACTGGAGTGTCTTGATGTTCGTTTCGTTATCCAATGTCAGATTTCCTTCTGCGTCGAAGAAATCGGAGTCCTGCTGGGAAACCATCGGCCATAAATCCATGAGAAAGTCAGAGGTGCCAACATTCCACATGACTGCATCCGTTTTCTCCGTCACTTGTTTACCAGCTTCCACGAAATCATCCCAAGTTTCGATGGAATCGATATCGACACCCGCCTGTTCCATGATTTCGGTATTATAATACATGACAGTCGCACCTACATGCGTCGGAATGCCATAATAGTTTCCATCCTTGGTATACAGGTCGAACCTGGCCTCGACGGAATCGGCCAATACCGGCTCCACATATTCATTCATTGGTTCCAATTGAGGCTCACCCTGCAGAAAGTTAGGGAATTTACTCAGCTCGATATCCGCAATATCCGGCGCTCCCTTGCCAGACTGCAAACTCAGCAATAGATTATTATGCATTTGGTCAAATGGATACGTTTCTGCAACAAGCTTAATCGGCCGATCCGGGAATTCTTCATTCCAGCGTTCTGCTGCCTCCTTGAACAAATCCATATGCTGACCAACGAATGTCCAATAAGTCAATTCCGTTGCGTTCTCAAGATCTTCGCCTACTACTGTCGTTTCATCCGCTTCACTGCCTCCGCCACCACTGCCGCCTTTACTGCAAGCTGCCAACACGATGATCATCAAACCGATCATAAGTGTCTTCAAAACCTTCTTCATCATAGCTACCCCCTCATTTTTAAATTCAAAGACATCTCTGAAAGCGTTTACTAAAGAGGTCATACCTCTCTTTCCGTAATCGGCTGACTGGGAACGATCTTCATGATAGCGCATACATTTTTCATCGGCCTATACGGTTCGAACTATGTACATCGTATCATCCTGCCCCTGATCAGTCAATAAGTTTTATGTCGATAGATGAATAACTTATACGAACAACATTTGTCAAAAAGAAAAAATAACGAAAACTTGTTTAATAAGTCACGAAAATGGAGCTGCCTTCCTTCAGCTCCATTCCCTTTACTTTATTTTTGCCAATGTCTCTTCCCCTATAGCTTGCGTGGACTGTCTTTCCACCAGTTTCGTCGGGAATACAATGCTCTCGATCGCAGCCTCCGAACCCTTGCCGTGACCGCTCTCGATTAAATCCAGAATCAGTTTGCCAGCCGCACGGCCAAGCTCTGCTTTTGGATGTTCGACAGACGTCAGCTTCACTTCGGATAATTCGGTCAGGAAGGAATCATCAAAGCCGACGATGGACATATCCTGCGGGATCTTCATGTTGCGTTCCCGGAGGACATTGATAAGCTTGATAGCCAGTTCATCGTTATAGCATACCAATCCGGTCGGCTTGGCATCTGTCTGGTCCAATAAGGCCTCCAGCTCTTCCATCGGCTTCACAAGCTTTTCTTCTGTACTGTAGGTCACAATATGATTGGGATTGATCGGCACCTTATATTCACGATGCGCCTTCAAATATCCCTTCATCCGAAGCGTTCCCTGCATATCATCCGTTTTGAAAAAACCGATGATATCACGATGACCTTGCTTGATAAGATGCTCCGTCTGAAGGAAAGCACCGCGCTCATCGTCAACCAGTACACGAAACGGCTCCAATGCATCGTAGTACGCATTGATCATGATATACGGAATTTGCAGACGTTCGAGATTCAGGTAGTAATTGATATTCGGATTCGCTGATGCGCTTTTTGTCGGCTCTATGATTGCCCCATCGAAGCCAGTAGTGATGATCCGCTCCAAATATTCCCTTTCTTTCTTATGATCATTATTCGTATTGAACAGACTGACATTGTAGCCATGATCACTCAAATAAGCTTCAGCTCCGCGAATGATGGACGGAAAAATGTAATCGGAGATATACGTCGTCACAATGGCGATATTCTTATTCTGCATTCCGTTCTGCTGCAGCTGCTGCTTTGACCGGTCGGCACAGAATGTACCCGCTCCTTGTTCCCGATACAGCCAGCCTTCTGTAACCAATTCGCCGATGGCCAGCCGCACTGTATGACGGCTTACCTCGAATTGCTTCATCATTTCACTCTCGGACGGGATTTTTGCATGCGGCTCATAGGAGCCATCGAGGATTTTAGACTTGATTGCTTGCTTCACGATTCCATATTTTGTCTGCATAACTAACACCAGCTTCCTTGACATGTTCGTATAAGTTAGCATATCACAAGTGACGGGAATGGCGCACTATGTTGTTCGATATTATATGTATTCCCGGAGTGAAATCCACCAGAGCATTTTTCCGCTGCTGCAGATATGGTACGATCAGTAACGGAAACGAATAGCCCGTATAGACAGCCTTGTACGCACAGCCAAGACATAATTCAGCAAAATACATCTGGAGGAAGACGACATGAAGAAACAATACGATGCACTATTTTTCGACGTAGATAATACCATCCTCGACTTTACAAAAACGGAACAAGAAGCCCTTCCGCTTCTATTCCAGCAGCACGGCCTGCCTACAGATGAAGCTGCCATGACTGCATACCGCACCATCAACCAACGATTATGGAGTTCATTTGAAAAAGGGGAAATCGACCGGGATACCGTCGTCAGTTCCAGATTCACAGAGTTTTTCGCACTGTATGACCGACAAGTAGACGGAGCCGATCTGGACGCTGCCTATCGAGAACTTCTGGCTCGGGGAAGACATATGATTGCCGGCGCCGCCGAGGTCCTTGAAAAACTATCCAAGCACTATCCGCTGTATATTGTGACCAACGGCGTTTCCGACACGCAATTCCGCCGCCTTGAGGCTACCGGGCTGCTGCCATACTTCCAGTCTGTTTTTGTTTCAGAAGATACAGGCTACCAAAAACCGATGGCAGGTTTCTTTGATTACGTATTCGAACGGGTTCCAGGTATAGAACCTGGGGAATCCTTGATCATCGGCGACTCCCTGGTAGCTGATATCCAAGGTGGAAATATGGCGGGGATGGACACATGCTGGTTCAATCCTGGAAGACTGCCGAATCATCTGCCGCTTACCCCGGACTATGAAATCACTAAGTTGGAGGAATTGCTGGAGATGTTGAAATAGCTGCTCCCATCGTCAGACAGAAGAAAAGGGGCTTTTTAGGCCCCTCAGATTGTAGAGAAATCCCAGTTTCTCTACAATCTTTTTTTATTCGATACTCTTCTGCTTTCTTTAAAGGGCTGTTTTATAAAAAAGATAGCCAGCCACCTACCTATCCTAGCTTTGCTAGGTGGTTGGCTATCTTTTTTATGTTCTGACAGGTCGCTGTCATCAGCGCCTGTTCCTGCACTTTTTCTCTTCCTCGTAACCTACAATAGCGAAGCCCGTGGAGTTGTTTCGCATCCGCAAAGCTTCGCTCTATCGTTTCTTTTCGCAATTTATATAATAACTTTCCTGAGTGGCTCAGGCGATTTTCCCGCACCCAATCTTTACTACCTTCCCAAACATGCCTTGTGATAACTTTTCGATGATTTCTTGATTTCGTACATGTGGCCAACAGTGGGCAAGCAGTACATTGTTTAGGGTCAGATGCGTATTCTTTATACCCTTCTCGATTTGTTGTTCGCAGAGGTAATGTTTGTCCGTTTGGACAAACATAATGATCTTTCTCTGGGACATACTTGAACTTCCATTTAGGCATTAATCCTTTAGTAGGATGAAAACGTCGGTGACCGATGACAGCGAAAATATTCTGTTCATTCAAGGCGTGACAGATTGGCGTAGTGAGATAACCGGAGTCCAGAGCGACAGCTTCCACATCAAAATTAAAGCGTTCCTTCTGTCGTTCAAGGCGCTCCAAATAAGGCCGTGAATCGTGCACATTTCCGGCCGTGACATGGACATCGGTAATAATATTATATTTCATATCCGTAGTTCTATGATCTAAGTAGAAAAAGCCTTCAGGCTTTCCTTCTCGATACATATAGCCACTCTCTGGATCAGTCGTGCTTTCTTTCACTACTTTCGTTTCTGTCACCTCCTCTCGTGACTTTAAAGCTTTTTTCCTTGTTTTGTACGTTCTTCTTGGATTGCTTTATCCAATTCTTCCTGATATGAACGAGTAGCTTCCTGTACTTCCTTCTTGATGAACTTTCTTTTATTCGCATTGGCTTTTAAGTGGGTGGAATCAGTGAATAAGACGCGTCCTCCAACCATACGATGCTTCATTGCCTGTTCTACAATTTCATCAAAGATTTGTTGGAAGATATCTGTGCCCTTGAATCGATTACAACGATTCCAGCTTATTGTAGAGTGGTGAGGGACTGGGTCCGTGAGTTTAAGTCCTAAAAACCAACGGTAAGCAATGTTTGTCTGGATTTCTTTCTCTAATTGCCTTTCGGAACGGATACCGAAAAGGTAGCCGATAAAGATCATTTTAAAGAGGACAAGAGGATCTAGGGAAGGACGGCCATTGTCCGCCGAATAATAAGGACGAACTTTTTCACGGATGAAGGAGAAATCTATGTGGGTTTCTATCTTACGCAATAGGTGGTTTTCAGGGACAAGTTCTTCTATAGTTACGATTTCAAGAGCTGTTTGGTCATTCTCTCTGGAATTTAACATCTTGGCACCGCCTTTTAGTCGTTTCTTCTATTATAAAAAAGTAAGAAAAAGAAGTGAACTCAAAATAAAAAGGCTGTCGAGACTTTCTCGACAGCCTGAGGGGCTTTTTAGGCCCCTTTTTTATGGTTTTCAACTTTAAAGATGACTGACGATATTGCTTATTTCCACACCGCCTTATTCCACTCCAGTTCTTTCCGGAACTGCTTCAGGCTTGTAGCATTATCGATTGTCACACATTCAATACCGACCATCTCGGCAAAGTCTTCGAGCTGCTCTGCCGTGAGCGCAAATGTAAGAGCGGTATGGTGGGCGCCGCCAGCATAAATCCAAGCTTCCGTTGCTTCGCTCAAGGATGGCTGCGGCTTCCACAGTATCTTGGCAACCGGTAAATTCGGTGTGTCTTTTTCCGCTTCGACTGCATCCACTTTATTGATGACCATACGGAAACGGCCGCCAAGCTCGATGATGGAAACATTGATTGCCTCCCCTGCAATACCATCGAATACAATCCGCGCCGGGTCTTCCTTACCGCCGATCCCGAGCGGATGCACTTGGATGGATGGACGATCAGCGGCAACTGTGGGGCAAACCTCCAGCATATGGGATCCCAATATCAGTTCATTGCCCTCTTCCAAATGGTACGTATAGTCCTCCATGAAGGAGGTCTTTTCATTGTTCGCCATTGCTTTCAGCAAACGCACGAGTGCCGCCGTTCGCCAATCCCCTTCTCCGGCAAATCCATAGCCCTGTGCCATCAAATGCTGGACGGCAAGGCCGGGCAGCTGCTTCATCCCATGCAAATCTTCGAAGTTCGTGCTGAACGCCTGGTAGCCGCCGCGATCCAAGAACCGTTTCAATGACGCTTCTATCCGGGCTTGTTCCCGGATAGAAGCGAGCTTATCTTTTTCTGCCGGCAGATCATAGGCTTCTTTGTAAGCTTCCATGAGCTCCTCGACATCAGCATCCGATACCTCTTTCATCTCCGCTGCCAGATCACCTATCCCATAATAATCGACAGTCCAGCCAAATTTGATCTGTGCTTCGACCTTGTCGCCGTCCGTTACGGCTACCGTGCGCATATTATCTCCAAAACGAGCTACCTTGATCTGCTGACTTTCGTTGAAGCCGACAGCCGTCGTCATCCAGTCCGCCATACGCTTTTGCACATCCCGGCTGCCCCAATACCCGACAATCACCTTTCTCGCTTTATTGAGACGGGTTCCCATGAAACCAAACTCGCGATCGCCATGGGCAGCCTGGTTGAGGTTCATAAAGTCCATATCGATCGAATCCCACGGTACATCACGGTTGTATTGCGTATGCAGATGCAAAAGCGGTTTCTGAAGCGCCTTCAAACCGCCTATCCACATCTTTGCAGGAGAGAATGTATGCATCCAAGTGATCAAACCGGCACATTCCGGATCTGCATTCGCCTCCAGGCTGACCCGCTGGATATCGCTTGCATTGGTGAGCACCTCCTTGAAGATGATCGGAAATGGCAGCGTTCCTTGCGCATTCAGCTTATGGATGAGATCCTCAGAGTTCCCTTTCACCTGATCGAGTGTCTCTTCCCCGTATAAATGCTGACTTCCTGTCACGAACCAAAACACATATGGCTTTACTTGCAGCATGCTAGCTCCCCCTTATTACTGTAGTGTCAATTTTCTTTCAGACTGTGAACGGATTGCTTTCAGACGCTTCATTACGTCGTTATCCCCCCGGCCGAAATAGTCATGCAGCTTGTTGTATTCCTGATAAAGCAAATCATAGATCTCCACATTTTCCGGTATCGGCTGAATGACATCTTTCTTCACCCTGGCCATCCTATCGGCAGCTTCAAGGATGCTGTCATATCCGCCTGCTTCTGCTCCAGCTGCTACAGCACCGAACATCGCCGCGCCCACAGCCGGTGTTTGTACCGAATCCGAAATGTAGATCGGGCGGTTCGTCACGTCTGCAAAAATCTGCAAAAGCAATTTATTCTTCTGCGGCAGACCGCCGCATGCATAAAGCTCCTCCACCGCAACTCCGCTTTTATGGAAAGCATCGACAATTTTCCTCGTGCCGAACGCTGTGGCTTCCAGCAATGCACGGTACACTTCTTCCGGCTTAGTCGCCAGCGTCAGCCCAAGCACCAATCCGCTCAATTCCGTATCGACCAGTACCGAACGGTTGCCGTTCATCCAGTCAAGCGCCAATAAACCAGTCTCTCCAGGCCGATAAGCGCTCGCTCTCTCTTCCAGCCATTGATGAATATTCTTGCCGGCCGCTTCTGCTTGACGATGAACATAAGCCGGAACCTGCTCCTCCACGAACCAGCCAAAAATATCCCCAACGGCAGATTGCCCCGCTTCATAGCCGTAGTAGCCTTCAATGATGCCATCCTCGACCACTCCGCACATGCCTTCGACTGTCCGCTCTTCTGTCCCGAGCAGCATATGGCAAATGGATGTCCCCATTGCCATCACCATCTTGCCAGGCGTTACAACCCCCATTGCCGGAACCGCCGCATGGGCATCGACATTCCCCACTGCGATTGCAATACCTGGAGACAGATTCATGGCAGCTGCAAAGTCATCCTGCAGTTCACCAGCCTTCGTACCAAGCGGATAGACATCCCCCCGCAGTTTCGTGTCAGTCAAATCCCGCATGGCAGGATGCAGGCTGGCAAAGAAGTCGGCTGATGGATAGCCATCCTGCTTATGCCAAATCGCTTTATATCCAGCCGTACAGCTATTTCTTTTCAGTTCGCCTGTCAATTGGGATATCACCCAGTCGGTCGCTTCAATGAACTGATCAGCAGCTTCATAGATTTCCGGTGCTTCATTTACAATCTGCCAAATTTTCGGAACCATCCATTCCGAAGAAATTTTCCCGCCATAGCGAGCAAGGAAGGCCTCCCCCCGCTCTCCGGCAATTTCATTCAGCCTATTCGCTTCCTCCTGGGCAGCATGATGTTTCCAGAGCTTCACCCAGCTGTGCGGGTTATCACGGAAAGCTTTATCAAAGCACAATGGTTCCAGATTCACATCCACCGGTAAAATGGTACAAGCAGTAAAATCGATGCCCAAGCCAATGACATCAGCTGGATCTTCCTTGGCTGCCTGGATGACTGCCGGAACGGATTGACGCAGCACATCAAGATAATCCATCGGATGCTGCAGCGCCCACTCATATCCCAACGCCTTATCCAAATGCGGCAGCTTCACGTCCATGACACCATGCTGGTATTCCGTCACATGCTCAGCCATTTCCATCCCATCTCGCAGCCGGACGAGCACCGCTCTGCCGGACTTTGTTCCATAATCAATTCCAATCGCAAATTTATCCTTCCCCATGGAATCCCCTCCTAAGTCGTCTGGCCGTAGTATGCATCCGACCTGTGTTTTCGCAAATAATGCTTATCCAACAGCTGCTGATCCAGCTGATAGGAAAGATGCGCCATTTTCGCTACTTCTTCCAGCACAACAGTGTTATGTACCGCTTCGGCCGGTGTCTTACCCCAGTTGAATGGCGCGTGCTTGTGGACGAGCACACTCGGTACTTGGTTCGGATCCAGTCCTTTTTCCCTAAAGGTCTCAACGATGACATTTCCTGTCTCCAGCTCATAGTCCCGTTGAATCTCTTGTCCGGTCATCGGGCGGGTGCAGGGGATGGTTCCATAGAAGTAGTCCGCATGAGTCGTTCCGAGCGCAGGTACTCCTTTACCTGCTTGTGCAAAGGCTGTGGCCCAAGTGGAATGCGTGTGGACAATCCCTCCAATTTCCTCAAAATGTTTATATAACAACAAATGTGTAGCTGTGTCTGATGATGGCTTCAAGTCACCTTCCACCACTTCCCCATCCAAGTTGACAACCACCATATCCTTTACCGTCAGATTCTCATACGCCACTCCGCCAGGCTTGATCACCACCAATCCGGCACCCTTTTTTGATACCGCTTACATTTCTCGCGTAAAAGTCACAAGCTGGTATTTTGGAAGATCCAGATTCGCTTGCAGCACCTGTTCTTTCAATTCCTCCAGCATCAGGCTCACCTCTTCTTGTACGTATATTTAATTACTTATTGTGATAATACATTAATTCGTACGTACATTCAATCGATTTTCATCAACATAAACGTACAAGTTCATGATTCAGCATAAAAAGAAGACACTTCCATGGAAATGTCTTCTTAGTGTGATTTTTTTCTTTTAATCGGTGCTGGCTTCGTATCAGCCGGGATCAATGACCTATACGTTTCTCCGCCAAGATTAGCCTCGTGTTCCGCTTTTATTCCTTCGAGCATCTCGGGCTTATCCAATAATTCCATGGCGGCTGCAGCCAGTACTTTGCTGGTGAACAGCATGCCTTTATGAGCAATCGATGATTTTCCTTGGGTGACAAGCTGCCAGCTATGGAATGGCGTAGCAAATGCGCAGGTTGTGACATAGATTTGCCCAACAGGGACAAGCCAGCTGACATCGCCGACGTCTGTGGATCCTTTAAAGAAGCCTGGTTCTGCCGGGAAATCCAGAACACCTTGCGCAATAACCTTATTATCATTTTTCTCTATCATTGCTTTTTCTTCTGTACTGAATGTTTGCTGCACCTCTTTGGCAAACGTGTATTCCTCTTCCGTATAGCTGGGTGCTTCGGTCGCTTCCAGATGCTTTTGTATCAGCTTTCCTAATGTCGCATTCGGGATCAAGTCAGCTGACGAAGCATCGAATTGGATCTTCAATTCGGTACCTGTCATCAGGGCTGCCCCTTTGGCAATATCTTTCACCCGCTCCAGGATCGCTTCGACCTGACTGATTTTCGGGGCACGGATCTTATAAAGAACCTCTGCATTCGGCTGGACGACATTCGGGCTCATACCGCCAGCGTCAGTTATCGCATAATGCAGCTGCCCCTCCGGGATGATATGCTCCCGCAGGAAATTAGCTCCGATGTTCATCAGCTCGACCGCATCCAGTGCGCTTCTGCCGAGGTGCGGGCTGAAGGCGGCATGACTGCTTGTACCAGCAAAACGGAAATACACCTGACATGTCGCAAGCATCCTTGCATGGTAGACCCGGTTTTCGTCCCAAGGATGCCATGTCAGCGCTATATCCACATCGTCAAACAGGCCGGCTCGGGCCATGAAGGCTTTTCCGCCTCCCCCTTCTTCTGCTGGACACCCATAATACCGCACTGTTCCCTGCAACCCAGTCTCCTCCAGCAGCTCCTTCACCGCAATAGCCGCTCCCATTGCACCAGTTCCCAGCAGATTATGCCCGCAGCCATGTCCGTTTCCTCCTTCCGCAATCGGATCCTTTGCTGCGGTGCCTGCCTGCTGGCTCAAACCAGACAATGCATCGTACTCCCCCAGGAATGCAATGACCGGATATCCGCTTCCGAAGCCACCCACAAATGCCGTCCCGATGCCTCCTGCTTGCCGCTGCACCTCAAAACCTTCCGCTTCCAAAGTAACTGCCTGTATTTCAGCAGATTGAATCTCTTCGTATCTCGTTTCCGCAAAGTCCCATATACGGTCACTGACAGAAATCAGTTTGCTGCTTTTACCTTCCAGGATTTCCGATATTCTTTCGTAGACATTCTGGCTTGTTTGCAAATTAGTTTCCTCCCGATAGTAGAGTTCACTCTTATTATAGCATTAATGGTCTGAAAATTATGAATACGGTATCAATACGAAAGGGCTCAGACTGATGCCTGAGCCTAACTCAATTTATTGATGGGGGCTCTGCTGCTTCATCGCTTTACTTTGAAACAGGAAGCAGTTCACTACACAACGCCAAAAACTCACTTGCCATTATCTTGATTGTTTCACTCGATAGCATCTGATCCTCCGCATGTGCAAGAAGGAGCGAAAATGGCAGCAGTTCTCCTGTAGCTTCTCTCTGGATAAAGGAAACATGCACTTTATGAATCTGGTTATATGCTTTATCTCCTGATGCCATTGCAGATTTCGCTCCCTCGAAATCTCTTTCCCTTGCCAAGCGCATGGCCTCTACGTAATGACTTCGAGCGTCTCCAGCATGCGCTATGATCTGGAAAGCTGCCTGCTGCATTTCTTCTAACGTCTCTTTCACCGGAGCACCTCCTATTGTCGCTGACTTGCCAGCTGCAGCGCTTTTTCCAATAATTTTTCCCCATCAGCGGTGCCATACAGCCTTACATCCATTACATCGACAGGGATTCCATATGGCTTTGCCCGCTTTTCTGTTGCTCGCTTTGCAAATCGAACCTGAGGACCTAGCATGATGACAACCACTTCTTCATGATGAGCTAGTAATTCTTCCTCTATTGCTCCTTCCGGTATGGCATAAATATAGTATTCGTCTTCTAATGCTTCCGCCGCTTTTTTCATTTTGGACACAACCATCGATGTTGACATACCTGCTGAGCAAGCCAATAGAATTCGCTTCATGCTATTTCCTCCTATTATTTGTATTCCTCTTCTATAATGTTCAACGACCTCGACTGAATGACTTGCTGATACCAGTATGCTGATTTCTTAAGCCTGCGCTGTCGATTTTTCTCCAAATCTATCTCGACCAAGCCATATCTGTTTTTAAACGCATTCATCGGAGATACATTGTCTGTAAATGCCCAAAGCATATATCCATGGCAATTCGATCCGTCCTTGGTGACACGAAGCGCCTCTTCCAGATGGTCACGAATGAATGCAATTCGGTAGTCATCCTCTATTCTGCCGTCGTATCCTCGAAAGCGCTGCTCATTTTCTACTCCCATCCCGTTTTCAGCAATAAACCACGGGACGTTTCCATATTCTTCTTTGATTCGTATCCCCATATCGTAAATAATAGACGGATAAATCTCCCATCCTCGGTAAGGGTTCATTTCGCGTCCCGGCAAAACGAACTTGTCATAATAATAGGACGGGTGGAAGGGTGTTTCCTCACGCCACTGATATGCCGGTGTCTTCACCCGATGGGGGTAATACAAATTCAACCCGACTATGTCCACCGTATGCTGCTTGATCACAGCTAAGTCCGCGTCTTCTGCTTCAAACATGATATTATGCTTCTTCAGCAGCTGCACTAATTCCTCCGGATATGTTCCTTTCAAACTAGGATCCAAGAATACACGATTATAAAAAAGATCATAGATTTCTGCCGCTTGCTTATCATGTGATGCCGAACTTCTCGGATAGGTTACTTCTGGATTCAGGATGATTCCGATTCTGCTGTCATCCCGTTCATTGATTGGCAAAGAACGAAATAATGCAACGACTTTTGCTGAAGCTAAAGCCTTGTGATAATTCCACTGCATCCACTTCTTGGTGTTTTGTTCATAAGGGTAGCGAATGGCATCCAAGTAAACCCGTGTTTGAGGGACGATCGGCTCGTTGAAGGTGAACCACAAATCCACCTTCCCTCCAAATCGTTCCAGTGCACGCTGTGCGTACAGGACAAACAGGTTCACCACTTCATAGGAACTCCATCCGTCATATTTATCCAATAAGTAAGCCGGGACTTCATAATGCTCCAGGCAGATCATTGGTTTGATTCCTTGGTTCCGTAGCTCGTCAATCATGCTTTCCACATAAGCCGCATACCTTTCATCAACTATCCCTTCCTCATAATCGACAAGAAACCGGGACCAATTGATGGAAGTACGATAATGTGTCAGTCCGATTTCCTTCATATACCCGATATCTTCCCGATAACGATTATAAAAATCCGTCGCTACAGCAGGGCCATAGCCATTATGCCAAACATGCCGGTTTTGTTTGTACCATACATCCAAGTAGCTATCCTGGCCTTCTTTCTTTCCGCTCCATCCCTCCGTCTGCCAGGCTGATGCTGCTGCACCCAATATAAAGTGGTCTGGTATTTGCATCTGCTGTGTCATCCAATTACCTCTCCTTTTCATACTGTAAGCTGTCTGATAGATGTTCGTATAACTTACTACACTACCTTCGTACCAGTTTCATCCGTGGAACCTTCGTCTAATCTTCGTGTACGGTTGGCAATGAAAATGAAAGGCAAGTAAATCAGAATGGCAGCGGCAATACATATCAATTGTGTGATGACAGCTCCCCAGCTTCCTCCTGTGGACAACCATGCATTGATAATAGGCGGTGTTGTCCATGGAACCATGACAACAGCCTTGTCTGCAAATCCGATAACAGTTGCGATATATCCAATCGTTCCCGTGATAAGCGGCGTGATGATGAATGGAATTGCTAAAATCGGATTCAGCATGACCGGTACACCAAAAATGACCGGTTCATTGATATTGAATACACCTGGTCCTGCTGATAGCTTTGCGATGCTGCGCATCTCCTGCTTTTTCCCCGCAATGAATATCGCTGCCAAAAGCCCGATTGTGACACCGGATCCTCCGATGTTCATGTACACATCCCAAAAAGGCATCGTGATAATATTCGGAATCTCTTCACCAGCTGCGTACGCGTTCATATTGACGGTGATTGACCCTAGTAAAAGCGGCTCGCGGATAGGCTTGATCATCTGGTTTCCATGGATACCGATGACCCAGAAAAATTGAGCAACGAACATTAAAAGTAAGATACCCGGCAAACCTTGAATGGCCGATTCCAGAGGACGCTGAATCACATTATACACCGCTTCATGTAAATATATTCCAGTTGTACGATGGAATGCGAACCCGAAGCTGGCAATGATCGTCACCGTGATGATCGATGGAAATAAAGAAGCAAATGATGTCGTTACATTCGAAGGAACACTTTCCGGCATTTTTATAGTAAGTTTATCCATTTTAGAAAACCACGTGAACAACTCTACTGATACGAGTGCGATGATCATTCCAAGGAATAGACTTTTCGGGTCCGAAAACTCCCTTGCCAATACATTGGCCACTTCCTGCAAGGAACCATCCACCTCCAGGAATACCGTGGTCGGGATAACAGAGATATACGATATCAAGGCCATCAAACCCGGGAACAGCGACTTGAGCCCGTTGATACGGCCAAGTTCAATCCCGATCAGCACCACTGCTGCAATGGTGATGAAGTTCAATGTCGCATAATTTATCGCGCTCATGATCCCCTGCAGCTCAGCTAGGAATGAAAACATACCGAATGCTGCCAAACCTGTTTCCGGGTCCAGGATCATATTCTCGACCAGGACTGCAAATGCTCCTACGATGATGACCGGCATCAAGGTTACGAATGATTGCTTAATTGCCTTGATATGTTTCTGATTGGATATGGTATAAGCTACACTTTCCAAGGCACCTGTGAATTTATCCATTTTCTTGCCCATCTGACTCTCCCCCTTCGCTTATACCAGAGTCTATTATAAAAGCGCTTACATTTACATACATTGTTTTTCCTCTTTCATAGGAAAAAGGCTGTACAATCAGTTTAACAGGGGGAAGCAGGCCTCTAAATCCTGCGCTTGAATAAGCTCTTTCACTTTTTGTCTATCCTCGATAAAAGCAACCATACTTTCGTAAAGCTCCTGCAAATCACCATTATATTGTTTTGGTATACAAAAAAGGAATATGACCTGCACAGCATTTCCTCCCCAATCAATGGACTGCTGTAATGTACAGCAAAGCACAACTGGTTCGTCCATGACTGGATAAATAGGGTGCGGCACTGCAACATGGTTTTCCTGAAATGTCGGGGCCATTTCTTCCCTTTCCTTTATGAGTGCCAGAAGGTTGGCTGGGACATCAAAGCGCTTCTCCATTTGCTCAACCAGGAACTGCAATACATCATCCCTATTGGTGCAGGATAGCTGTAAAAAGATATGATCTGGCGGGATATAGGCTGACAATGTCTGCTTTCTATCGGCGATTATCTGTTCAATCTGACCTACATCAGACTCCCGGAGCAGTGTATGGACGTTAACAACAGGTGCAGACAGGGAACCTGGCAGAGGCACTGTAGATACAATGAGATCAATATCTTCAAGTGACCGTGTTTGCAATTCTGCAGCACTGCATATCCCTGCAATATCCATTCTGCCATTAAATCGCGCTTGCAGTTTATAATACAACAGCTGCGAACTGGCTATCCCCGTCGCACATACAACCAAAGCCTGCTTCTTCACTCGCTGACTTTCCTGCCTTTCCATCGCAGCTCCTACATGTAAGGCCAAGTAGCCTAATTCATCCTCATTGATTGCCGCATCCGTCAGTTCCTGCAGCTTTTTCCCCATCAATACGCTGGCATCGAATGCTTTTGGATATGATTGCTTAATCTCAGAAAGCATCGGGTTCCGAATCGTTAGTCCATATTTGAAGCGATTTAATGCTGGCCTTAGATGCAGGGCAAGGCCACTGAGAAGCTTTTTATCTGCAGAGAGGGAAAGCTGCATATGCTCGTCTGCTACACGAAGCAGTGCTGCTGAAATCTCTATGATATTGGGATCCACTATCTTTTCAAAGTCCTTCATGCCATTTTCTTCATAGGAAACTGATTTAGCTCCCAGTAAATGCATAGTCATGTACACAATTTCATCTTGAGGAAGTTTTACTCCCAATATATTTTCCAAGCTTTTTGCTAGCTTTTCAGCAACTTGATATTCCTTCAGTCGGGAAAGATTTTCTTTATCTGATGGTGATATATCCGCTACCAAACCTGCATCCATCCGTTCACTGGCAATCCAAATATGGATGACAAGATTTTCGATGCCGATCTCCGTTACCAACGCACCTTCTTCCTCGAGCACTGAAACGACCAATTGCCGCAGCTGTTGATACAATTGCCCCTTCAGCCCCGGTACAATTGAATCTGCTTCAAGATAGGAACGATACACATTTCGCAGCTGTCTCTCAGATCCAATAATACGAATCCCATATCTTGGCTTGGTGATAACCTTAAGCCCCCTGGATTCCAATTCTTTTTTAAGCACTCTCAGATCGTTTTTAATAGTGGATTCGCTGACATATAATGTATCTGCAGCATCCACCAATTTCAGGAAAGTTTTTCTTTTTAAAAGCAAGAGTGCTAATTTTGACAAACGATCTGATTGATCCTCCAGCTCTAATGCCTGCATTTTCATCCTTTTATATGCCTCTGGATCTTCCACAGTCAGCTTATAGCCCTTACCTCTTTTCGAATCGATGGACGCTCCGAAAGCTGGTAACGTACTGGTAAGCACACGTATATCAGCCCTTACTGTCCTCGCTGTAACGCCTAGCATGCCTGCAATCCGTTTACCGGTATTTCTGTCGCCATGCTCGAGCAACTCAAGAATTTCAATCTGTCTTTTTGACAGCAAATTCTATCACCTCTTTCAATGGACATTATTATCCAGCTCAGACTTTCTGTCAGATAGTTTACTATTAATGATTGCTAATAACATCAGCAACACGGCTTGCTTCCCGATCCGTGTATCGGTGACTAAAAAGATACGGACTGTTTTTTCATTATGGCACCTGCTTATATTGATTTTTAGACTTCCCGGCTAAGAAACATGATCCTTTCGATTTCCTGGAATCCGTTTCGTTTATAAAAGGTCTCGGCAGGTAACCCCCGGTCTGTCAGCAAGGTTATCGTCTTGGTGTCGGTTGTCTGAAGCAGATAGTCCAATAATGCCTTCCCGATGCCTTTATCCTGCTGATCAGCCCGTACACACATCTCGTTGATAAAGAATTCATCACCAGACCACCACTTCCTTTTCGCTCCAAAGATAAAGCCGATGACTTCCTTCCCTTCAATAGCCACAATACCCGTAAAGCCTGGCGTTTGATAAAAATCCATCAAATAAGCACTTGCAGTTTCCGCTGTCCAGGCTTCATTCCACGGGGCTTCCTTAAAGACCATGGCAAATGTATCGCTGCATGATTCCAAATCCTCTTCCTTACAAATGCGTATCTCCATGATATCCCTCCTCATAGCTTCTTCGTCTTCATCATGGAAGCTGTCTCATATCCCAGCCGTTTGTATAAATGCTGCGCAGCTTCATTAGCCGCAAATACGTTCAATGCCAGATTGCCGATGCCTTCATGCTTTGCCGCCTCTTCCATATGTGTCAGTGCTGCACTGGCGTAGCCCATTTTACGGAATGCTTCCTCTATGTAGATATGGTAAATGAATATCCTGTCCCTTTCCTTTTGGGTGTTATACCAGATAACACCGACATTCGCTTCCTTTTCGGCACAGAAAATATACCCAATATATTGATCCTTCTTTCTATTTTCTTCCGCTAATAAAGTATGCAGCTGCGTTTTTGCATCATGAAGAGCTGCTTCTTTCGGAATACCCGTATTGCTGGATACATTTTCAGCATAGCTGGGAATCATGAATTCCATATAACGCTGCACTTGTTCCGTATCCATCTCTTTGAACATGATCGACATGTAGGTTCTCCTCATTTTTACAATTTTTTCTTTTCATATTACAGGAATGGGCTGCAGAAGAGAACCTGTACCCTGCTTTAAAAATGGCCATTCCCGCTTAGAAATGACCTGAAGAATGATATAAAACCTATTATTCTGCCGAAAACAAATGTTTCAAATACCCTTCCCGATTTTGCAGAAACCCTTTCGTGATCTGATAATGCTCCGTCTCTTCATAGTCAATCGATTGTATACCTTCCTCACTGAAATGAAGGATTTCCGCTCCAGGATAGCCGAGCAGGATTGGTGAATGTGTCGCAATGATGAATTGCACTTCCCCTGATTTCTCCAGGTCATGGATGATGCGCAGAAATGTCAGCTGCCGCTGCGGAGACAATGCTGCCTCCGGCTCATCAAGCAAATATATGGCTTTGCCGCCGAAACGATTTTGAAATAAGGAAAGAAACGCTTCACCATGGGATTGATGGTGCAGCGACTTGCCTCCATAGGCATCCCAAGACCCTATCTCATCAATATGAGAAGCAAAATGATAGAATGATTCAGCCCGCAAAAAGAAGCCATTCGTGACCTTCGGCAGCCAGGACAGTCGGATATCATCCGCCAGGGCCGCTTCGGAAGCGTCCACTTCATATATATTATTCCGTCCTCCCCCAGCAGTATTGAATCCGCATATATCGGCTATCGCCTCCATCAATGTCGATTTCCCGCTCCCATTCTCCCCGACGAAGAAAGTCACGGGCTTTGCCAATTCCAGTTCATCGAGCTGCTGGATCGCTGGTATGGAATAAGGATAGGCATGCGGGTGGTGTTTGCCGTCACGCAACAGCTTCACTCTTTTTAAAAACAAAGTACACAGCTCCTTTGTCCAGTATCTTTTTATCTGGTAAAACAAACAAAATGAATAAGCAAGAAGCACATGCAGTATATCATTAATGCGAAGTCATTAATCTCCGTGCATACTCAATAATTTCTTATCTGATTGCTATGATAGGATAATTCTACATCTTCTTATTCTAAGGCGTACATAGCCGATTGCACATCGCCCAGACATCTTTCAAAACCTTACGACTAACGATATTCCACTTTTTTCTTCATTCTCCTGCGTCTCTCGGATCACCTGCTTCGCGCCGTAACTTGCCTAAGATGAATCCAGGCAATGATGGCGGACATATAATCGGGATATTCACATTAAATGAAATAAGGCTGCTGCGCCCCGAATGAATCCGGCAGCACGGCAGCCTTCACTGTCCCTTGAATTGGACAAGCTTCACATAATCCGCAGAAACTCGTCAAATATCCGTCACCTGGTTCTCTTATGAATATACAGTCGGAGTTGGATATTCCCCTGTCAGCACCCAGTTCCCTATGTTTTTCCGTTTATATTCGATGGGATTGTGAAGGGAATGGGTACGGACATTCCGCCAAAAGCGGTCAAAGTTATTTTTTCTCGTAGCGGAACGTGCTCCCATCACCTGAAAAATACCGCTTGTGACATCCAGGGCGACTTTGGTCCCAAAAGCATTTGCCGCTCCCGTCAAAAGGGCAGTTTCCCCTCGTTCCTCTTCCGTGAGGGAACGATCTTGCGCCCAAGCTTCATCCACCTTTCTCCCTGCTTTTTCCACCAATTGAACTGCTGCTTGAATATCAATCCAAAAATCCCCGTAACTGCGTTGGATGAATGGATCATCAATTGCTTTTTCATAGTCTGTCAGATACCAAGGCCGTGATTTATTAATCGTATATTCCTTCGCTTCCTCCAATGCTCCCTCCGCTGAACCCACGAAAACATTCGCTAAAACGATTTGCGATAAAATGGCATCGAAAGTAGCTAAAGGTGTTCCCTTGGATTCTGTGAAATCAATAACTTCATCTGCTTCCACGACAACATTTTCAAATGTTACCGATCCGCTATCCGTTTGCCTTTGTCCCATTCCATCCCAATCATCATTGATCGTGATGCCTGTCCTTGAAGTCGGGATGATCCCAAGATATAAGGTTGTTTTTTCAGCATCATCGTACCATGTGATGGCTAGACGGTCAGAGTCCCTGGCCCCTGTGCTGAATGTGTTATGCCCATTCACTATATATTTGTCTCCCTGTCTTTTTCCGATCAGGCTCGGTTCAATCGGATTGGATGAGTTTCCCCAGAACCAGTTGTTTTTTGCTGATTGCGTATAGAAATGCTCTTTCTGTTTCGCATTACCCGCGATATGCGGCAAAACCGTTTGAAAGGCATGGTAGCCATATAGATGGCCAAGCGCTGCATCCGCTTTCGCTAATTCCCGGACAATTCGAAGGACAAGTGACCAAGGCTGCCCATTACCGCCATATTCTTTCGGAATATGGATATTCAATAGTCCGCTTTCCCGTAAAGCATCCCGCTGATTCTTGGCTGTGCCCCCAGCTTTATCACGCTCTGCTGCGTCCTTTGCAAACTCTTGGGCAAGCAATGCTGCCGTTTCCAAATATCTTGCTGATTCATTCACAGTGATTGTTTCCATTTCCATCTCCCTCTCCATCCAAATTTATTCACTGCATGAAAAAAACCTCTTCTAAAATAAGAAGAGGTTAAAAAACCGATCCATGATACTCCCCTTATCTCTCAAGCATACGCTTGCTGGATTTGGCACAGTGCTTTAAAAGTCTGCTGCCGAGGCATCACAGGGCCAGTCCCTCCACCTCTCTTGATAAGTTTATTAATTTGTTACTTGAAATATAAATTATGCAAATACCAAAGTCAATACATTCAGAAAATTTTAATTCATTTTCGTGATATGAACTCCTCCTTCCTTTATGACAAAGCTTTATTGCTCCCTGCTTATAACTAGGTCTAAAATCCATCGGTCCGATGCATTATTGATTGTTGTCCATTTGGTCCTAAATGCATATGCAGACCTGTGTCATAGCGGAAAAATCCTTGCAAATAAAATAAATATCCACATAGAATACTAAAGTGCATGCAAAACCTGTTTATCAAAAACCGATTGAGGAAATGGATAAGTAGGCAGCTTTTGCTCCAATAGTCACATGACAATCCCTTCCAATTGCGTTACTATAATATTCGTGCACAGAAAAAGACCGATCGGTGCTGCCAACACCAATCGGTCCGTCCAGTAATAGCATGATTCCCCTAGGGGATCTGCGCGAAAAGAGGTAAACGAACCACCCTTCTCGAGCTGCCAACTCAAGGGTGGTTATTTTTTCTGGTTCTTATCTGACAAGATCGCAACAATCAACGTTCCAAAGCCGATCATCAACGTCAACGCCTCTGCCACCGTCATCCGCTACACCACCCTCCATAAAGGAAAGAGTAATGCGCAAACCACCCTTGAGTCACCTATGCTATTGTCCTACCATTATATCAAAGGTTCAAAAAAGCCCATATATAACGAAAGTCCATTTTTTACCAAGGACGGCGTTACTATAGTACCTGCCAAAATGTCATCCGAACAAAGAAAAAGACCGCACGTATCTCCCCCCGTATCTCGAACCATAAGTCGGCCCCATTGAATGAACTTTTGACGAATTGAACCCAATAATGATCATGACTGCACTTTTGAAAATAAACAGCTTTTTTCATTCCCATTTATAAAATGAAACTTTTATACAGTCTGTTTCTTATATTAGTAAATTGATAAAAAGGAGCGAGGAGTTCATGATCATTTATGCATTGCTGGCTGTCGTTTTGGTTATCGGGTTCCTAGTTGGATTTAATCATGCAGAGTTCAAAAAAGCAGAAAAGGCTTTTCCCCCGCAAGGCAAATTCGTAACAGTGGACGGCCATACACTTCATTACATATCAGCAGGTACGGGGCAGCCTGTTGTGTTCCTTCATGGAGGCATGCTTTCGAGCAGGGATTTCGCAGCTGCTGTTCAATTGGCGGCTGCGCAGGGCTTCCATGCAATTGCTTTCGACAGACCGGGCTATGGTTACAGCAGCAGATCGACTGCCGGCAAAACGACTCCGGACTCCCAGGCCGTACTTCTCCATCATGCATTAAAGAAAATCGGTGTGGAGCAGCCAATCATTTTAGTCGGACATTCCTGGAGCGGGACCATGACACTTTCCTATGCACTGCAATTTCCATCCCTGGCTGCCGGACTGATCATCGCAGGAGGTGCCATGTATAAGGAGGGCTATCCTGCAGAACATGGCGATATACTATCCAAAATTGTCACCACCCCCGTGCTGGGAAGCATCCTGCTTCGTACCCTCTTGAAAACGCCTTTAGCAAAAAGAATGGCAAATACTATGGTCAAGCAGACATTCGCTCCCGAATCAGTCCCCGCCGGCTACACCGAAGCCACCTATGCATTGGGATTCCGTCCGCGGCACTTCCGAGCGAATCGGGAAGATGTCCTCGCTTTTCCCGGAGCATCGAAAAAACTCAGTGGACGGTATAAGGAAATAACGGTACCTGTTGTAATCATCGTCGGGGAACAGGACCCTTTCGGTACGATTGCACAGGCGGAGAGACTAAAGAAAGACATCCCTCATTCTTTATTGAAGCGTATCCCGGATATAGGCCATATGATTCCGGAGCTTCATCCAGAAGTCATAGTCGAAAGTATAAGGAGCCTGCCTGATGATTCCCTACCAAAAATGTCCTTCTAGAAACATCCGAACTTAAGCTCCATCCTTTATATAGGATCGTTTTCTTTTTGGGTGTTCCCCCATTTTGCCGTATTTCAGGCAAACCAGTATAATTTAAGCAGGAACTCCTATAATCGAGGTGGTCATCATGAACTTTAATCCAGTTACCAACAAACGTCTATACATACAAATTTACGAACAGATCGTCGAGCAAATGAAATCAGGTGCTTTCAAGATCGGCGACAAGCTTCCGTCGGAGCGGGAGCTTTGCGAACAATTCGGGGTCAGCCGGGCACCGGTCCGTCAGGCATTGAGCGCGCTTGAAATGAACGGGTTCACCTTCTCCAGACAAGGGGAAGGGGTCTACATCAAGTCATTGCCGGCCGATGAAGTGCTGTCGCCTGCCTTCCTTAAAAATGTCTCTCCTGAGGATATTGTAGAAGCTCGGATGAATATTGAACCGCTCATCGTACGATTTGCTGCCATGCGTGCGACAAAGGAAGATTTGGCAGAGCTGAATGAAACAATCCAGCAAATGGAACAGGAAACGAATGAAGGGGTATATGTACCGGAAACGGATGAGAAGCTGCATAACGGTATCGCGAAGGCATCCCATAATGATTTGTTCATTCAATTCATGGCCACGATCAGCAATGCGATGAAGCAGCAGCAGATGTGGACCTTCATCAGGGATCGGACAGTGACAAGACCTGACTTTCGCAGCGTGAACTTCCATGAGCATAAGAATTTGATCGAAGCGATCGAAGATCATGACGAGGAAAAAGCAGAGTCCTTGATGAAGCTGCACATGGATAATCTATATGAACGCTATTGGAAAGCATAAAAGGAGTCAGCATCTGCTGACTCCTTTTATGCTTCATTCAGCTGCAGTACCATCTTCCCGGCATTCCGGGCATACTCCATACAATACACGGCCGCCTTCCGGACTGACTGTGACATCGATCACATCTTCGCAATCCTGACAAATAATCGTTTGCTTCGAATTCAATTTCTCTTCCATTTTCTTCGCCTCCGATTGATTTTTTGGCCATGCCGCCATCAGCTTGATTTACCCAACTTCTTTTCTGCCATCCGGGACACTGCTTTTCCGGACTGCTTTACTAGGAATATTATGATGATGGAGCTCAGAATCATGCTAATACCAAGAAAAACCATACTCATCGTGAAGGAGCCCGTCGCATCACGGATATACCCAACAGCATACGGTCCAAAGAATCCACCAAGGTTCCCGATGCTATTGATCAAGGCAATCGCGCCTGCAGCTGCAGATTCTGTCAGGAAGGAAGGCGGGATCGCCCAAAACGGTGAATAAGCTCCAAAGGCTCCGCACAATGCGATTGTCAGCAACACAAAGGACAGGATGATGTTACTTTCAGCAACGTAACTGCTCGCGATCATCGCTACGGCGCTAGTCGTCAAGCAAGCTGCCACATGCCAGCGTCTTTCGTTCTTTTTATCCGAATGATTCCCTACCAGGATCATTGCGACCATCGCAATGGCATACATCAAGCCGAGCAGCCAGCCCAGACCCTGTGTACTCATGGACAATGACTCAGCCATTGTGTCCGTTACGGTCGGCAGGAACATATTGATGCCATAGTAGCCAAACATCCAGCAGAAGTAGCCCGCTGATAAAATCAGGACATCACGATCTTTAAGTGCCTGCGCGAACGTATAGTGCTTTACCTGCTGCTTTGCCTCCTTTTCTTTTTGTGTAACATGAAGCAGCCAGTTCTTCTCTTCCTCGGTTAGCCATTTCACGTCCTCCAGACGATCATCCAGATAGAAGAAACAGATGATACCGAGGATCATAGCTGGAACCGCTTCCAAAATAAACAACCACTGCCAGCCTGAAAGATTAAACCATTCGATCTGCATCAGGAACGTCGATAATGGCGCCCCGACCGCATTGGCTCCGGGAATGGCCAGCATGAATGCTGCAATGGCCTTCGCATGGTGCTTTGACTGGAAGAAACCGCTCAAATAATAGACCATGCATGGATAGAAGCTTGCTTCGGCTACCCCCAATAGGAACCGAGCCGTATAGAATTGCCATGGTTCCGTCACGAATGCCATCAGGATCGCGATGATCGCCCACGAAACCATGATTCGGCTGATCCAGCGCCGGGCCCCGATCCTGGTCATGATGGCACTTCCAGGTACCTCCAGCAAGAAGTAACCTAAGAAGAATATACCCGCTCCGAGACCAAATACAGCATTGGAAAAGCCAAGATCTTCATTCATCTGTAAAGCGGCAAAACTGATATTCACACGATCCAGGATCGAGATGAAGAAACAAAGAAACAGAAATGGTATCAGACGTAATGTCACTTTCCGGGTGGTGGATTTCTCCAGCATGTGCTGCTCCAAGATCATTCCTCCATTCATTCAGATGACGGGCGGGCAAGCATCCCGCCCTCGTTGCTCAGTCCATATGCGAGCCACCGTTGATATCGATTTCTTCCCCGGTTATATACGAGGATTCTTCCGAGGCGAGGAATGCGACAGCAGAGGCGATTTCTTTCGTCTCCCCCGGTCTGCCCAGCGGGATACCAGAAATGACCTGGAGTGCATCTTCCTGCGGGAGCGACTTCCAAATATCCGTATTCACCAATCCCGGCGCAACACAATTGACGGTAATGCCATCCAAACCTACTTCCCGTGCCAAGTTTTTGGAGAAGCCAAGCACTGCCGCTTTGGATGCGGAATAATGCGCTCCGCCGAATACACCCCCGCCTCGTTTGGCAGACACGGAAGAAAGGCTGATGATGCGTCCGTATTTTTGCTTACGCATTGGCTCCAATACCGCTTGTGTGCATAAGAACAAGCCAAACATATTGACGTTGAATATTTTGGTGATATCGGTCAGCGTCATTTCTTCCACTGTCACCTTCTGGGAAATCCCGGCATTGTTGACGAGAATATCAATCCGGCCGAAGGCTTCAAGCGTTTTTTCCACCATGGCATCGACTGAAGCTTTATCCGTCACATTGACTTCCACTCCAAGTGCTGTTCCGCCAGCTTCTGTGACGACAGCCACCGTCTCCTCGATGCCTTCTTTATTCAAGTCGGCGATGACCACCTTTGCCCCTTGCTTGGCAAGTGTCAATGCGATAGTCCTGCCGATTCCTTTTGCAGATCCACTGCCTGTAACGATTGCGACTCTTTCATCTAATTTGAACATGTTCTCCAGACCCCTATGCTATTAATTTGTCAATAATTCGGTTGCTGTCGCGACAATGTTTTCGACGGTGATGCCATTGATTTCAAGAAGCTTCCCGTATGGGGCGGATTCACCGAATCTATCCTGCACACCGATTCGCGCAAGGCGCCCTTTCCCTTCTTCGGCAATGACTTCCGCCACTGCACTTCCCAGTCCATTGAGGATATTATGATCTTCCACTGTAATGATTTTTCCGATGCCGATGCATTCCTTCACTGCTTCCGTATCAAGCGGCTTGATTGTGTGCATGTCGAGTAATTTGACCGATACCCCCTTCTCCTCCAGCTGCTCTGCAGCACTCATCGCTATATGAACGGTGTCACCATTGGCGATGATGGCAATATCTTCTCCCTCGCGCAGCTGCTTTGCTTTACCGATCTCGAATGTTTCGTTTTCGTCATAGATCATCGGGACTGCATCACGAGTGAAGCGCAGGTAAACCGGCCCGTACATCGCTGCAGCTTCGGCAATCAGTTTGCGGGTGGAATGATAATCCGCCCCCATGATCACCGTCATATTCGGGAAGGAACGCATCACACCCATATCCTCGATCGCTTGGTGGCTGCCGCCGTCATTACCAGGTGTCAAACCGCCATGGGAGCAGGCGATTTTCACATTCAGGTTCGGATAGCAAACTTCCTGACGGATCTGCTCAGCCATACGCAGCGATCCGAACACCGCATACGTACTGATGAACGGGATCTTCCCTGTCGTTGCAAGACCGGCTGCGATACCGGCACCGTTTTGCTCGGCAATCCCGACATTGATATGCTGCATCGGGTATGCGGCAATGAATTTATCTGTCTTACAGGACTTTCCGATATCGATATCCACCACATAAATATCTTCATTCTCTTCACCCAAGCGGACAATCTCGTCTCCGAACGCTGCCCTGGTAGCCTTTTTCTCGACTGCTTTCTTGGTTGCACTCATACCGGCAAGCCTCCTTCCAGTTCCTTGATCGCCAACTCGAATTCTTCTTTATTCGGTGCTGTACCATGCCACGCAGCTTGATCCTCCATGTAGGAGACACCCTTTCCTTTTACCGTATCGCACACGATACACTTCGGCTTTCCGTTCTTATGTTTCGCAAAGGTATCCAATGTTTCCACGATCTGCTCCATGCTGTGCCCGTCGATACGTGTCGTATCAAAGCCGAATGCGTCGAATTTCTTCTCCAAATCAAGCAGCGGCATGACATCTTCACAGAAACCATCGATCTGCAGGCGGTTGTTATCAACGAAAACGATCAAGTTATCCAGCTTATATTTGACAGCGGCTTGAATCGCTTCCCAAATCTGACCTTCCTGGCATTCCCCGTCCCCGACCATGGCGAATACGCGATAATCCTTTTCATCACGCTGACCCGCAATCGCCATGCCGACAGCACAGGAGAGACCTTGCCCTAACGACCCCGTCGATATATCAATCCCCGGACATTTCTTCATATCCGGATGACCCTGGAATGGCGAGCCGTACTGGCGCAATGTGTATACGCTTTCATTTGACACAAAGCCTCGTAACGCCAAAGCCGCATACTGTATTGGTGCTACATGTCCTTTGGATAAGACAAATCGATCGCGATCCTCCCATTTTGGATTGGCCGGATCTACATTCATCTCCCTGAAATATAACGCAGCTATAACATCCGCAGCCGACAACGAACCACCTGGATGCCCCGATTGAGCTTCATACACCATCGTGACTGCTGTTTTGCGTAATTCAATCGCACGTTGTTTCAACTCTTCTACACTCGTTCGCTGCATATGCCACACTCCTATTCCTAAATGACCACCTTGTAAACTCATATACTTGTATACTTGTATTACAAGTGGTGTTGCACCTATCATAACGCCATTTTTCTTTGATGTCCAGTGTAAATGTTAAATCGTTGCATTTGCCCACGTGCCCTATGTTTATGGCAAACAAAAAGACACCTTTTGAGGTGCCTTTCCTTCAGGGATATTTACATGCGTTTTTCTGTATCATCTTTTATTTTTGATAAACAGCTGGTTCAAGGGATATAGGGAATCTCATTGACCAACCTTTACACAGGCATACCTGCTATCCGTATTTTAGTTCTTAACTTCATTCTCACGATTTTTTATTCTCTTCCCCTTGATAAATTTCAGTGGAAGTTATCCATTTCATAAATTGCTGGTATGGATAATACGATGTCCCATTCAATTCAATTTTAGGTGCATTGGGATGCTTGGCAAGTAAATCGGCAACCTCAGCCTTACTGAGATTCAAATATGTATGCAAATCCTTTTCCTTGATTAAAACGGGATATTCGTCTTCGAACCGAAACGAAGCTCCCGGATTTTTAAAATTCTTCAACCCATTACCGATAAAGTAGCCGAATGCTGCCAGCCCCATACCAATCCAGAAGAAATCCATTTCTACGTTCACTTACATCCCCGCTTTCTTTATTCAGGTAAATTGATAACAGTTTCTTATGCGCTCTTCAAAAAGCCAAAGAAAGTGATAACAATCAATGCAGCTGCGGAAGAGATCAGCAAAGCTATGCTGTACATTGTCATTCCCATTCCGCTAAAGTCGCCAATTATGAAACTAAGAATCAGTAAAACCATGCCTACGATCGCAAAACCGGATGGAATGATGAACATTACAGGTTTCTTATTTTTAAAGATCATTGAAATACCAATGATAATTGCACTAAAAAGAACTACCATAATCCAGAAACCCATAGTATCCACTCCATTTACAGATTGGCTGACAGTGATTATCCATCAATTGCTTATAAAAGGTATTACGAATCAGCAGCGTAGAAGTTCCTAAAATCGAGGACTGTTTAACACTTTTTCCACTGCATGAGCAAGTATCATATGATCCAAAAAAATTATGAGCGAAACCATCGAATAAATTCGAAGGAGCCCTAAGATTGCCTAGAAAATAACCATATAAAAAAGCAACCGTTCAATATAACTATTGAATGGTTGCCTAATAATTTTTCTGTCTGAATGGACATGATGATCTTTAGTGAATATCACTCTTCCTAAAGTTCCCGCCCTTGACTTCCGCTACATCATAAATCGTAACGAAAGCTCCTTCATCAATGTCCTTGATGATTTCCTTGAGCTTGCTTTCTTCCAGACGGTTGATGACACATGTGATTTCCATGAATTTCTCATGTGTATAGCCGCCGTATGCTTCCTTGTAGGTTGCACTTCTTCCCAGCCTGTCTCGGATGGTTTCCACCATCAATTTAGGCTCGGTTGTAATGATCTTGAAGGTTTTGGAACCGCTGAGACCTTCTTCAACAATGTGGATGACCTTGGATGCGATAAAGTAGGCGATTGCTGAGAGGATGGCTCCTGTCAGACCGAATACAGTGGATACAAAGATGAAGACAAATAAATTAAGGAATAGGATCAAATCACTTGTCCCGAACGGTAACTTTCGTGCCAGCAGCACAGCCAGCATATCGATGCCGTCCACGGCTCCGCCGTTACGTAAAGCAAGACCCATACCGAAACCTAGGATGATACCTCCGACAACGGTGACAAGCAGGGTATCTCCCTCGATGATGGCCGGCATATGATGCATAAGCGCAGTCCCCACCGATAATGATGCGATTCCGATGACCGAATAAATCGCGAAGCTTTTCCCTATCTGTTTATAGCCCAACCATACAAATGGAAGATTGATTAATGCAATCAGTACTCCCAGCGGCAGTCCCGCCAATTGGGAAATGACGATACTGATACCAGTGACGCCTCCGTCCGATACATTATTAGGGATCAACACGGTTTCCAGGCCGTATGCTGCGATGAATCCCCCGAGGATGACGGCTAATCCCCGTAACAGCATGAATAACTTACTACGGTTACGTTTTCTGATTTTGCTCATACAAATACCTCATTCTAAAATTTTTAACCTTATAATTTTACCACAAGGGCTATTGCATCTGCTAATTTTCAGTATAGGTGAAGGCTATGCTCCCCATACAGGCCAAAAAGAAATGCCCGTTCCTTATTAAGGAATCTCCTGCCTGCGGCTGTTTCAATCTGTTTTTCTGTCCGGCTTCCTCCAAAGGCACTGTACCTGCTTCTAACTCAGCTCTCTGTTACGATGGCATATACAGGTTTTATTGGTTTTGCTTTTTTCCTCCTTTGAATTCCCTTTGGCTTACGAAGCTGTACAACTCGGAAGCCTAAAGAAGAAAAAAGATTTGCAATAAAAAATGACCAGGTTGCTTTTCCCTAGTCTGATGCCCTGCGGTTATATTTTTATGTTTTCAGCTCATGTGGTGGTGGGGTGCGGCTGAAGACAAATGAATCAGGATCCTACGAATGTAGGCTCAGCCATACAGTCTGTGATTATCGAGCTATTTAGTGCCACAGCGACACGTATAGAATAGCATCTCTATATCTTTAGATGGAATTATTTTTTATCAACCAATACTATATTCGAATAGATTAAAATGGAAACATTTGCAAAAAGAACAAAGTAAATTGCATTCATAGTCCACCACCATGGCAGCATAATTGGTACCAAGATTAAAATAGTTCCACAAATCAAGTTACAAGAACTTATTAAGTTTATTAATTTCTGCTTATTTCTCTGTGACATACGTTGATGATTATATCCTCTAAGCAGATGTATTTTTTTCTTTACTGCTAAGAAGAATGCTATGATGATAGTGATTATACCTATTAAAATAGAAACTACTTCAATTTGCATCATACCAATCACCTCTATTATCTTTTTATTATACTAAATTTAGTCCAATTTATTCTTATGAGGTCTAATTTAATTCCTCAATAATAGTTTAACGGCCATTGCGAACATGAAATAAAACAATCGCTGCAACTGCTAGAGATACAGTTACTGTGTTATTTATATGAGTTAAGCGGTTAAATGAGTCAGGATCCACTATATTTTCCTCCTTTAGATTTTTATCTTTTACTTACGTAAGCTAGATGGTTCCCAAGGTAGAAAACAAATGAAAACAAGGTACTTTCCCCTGGCCTGGTTTCCAGTTATGTTTTTTTGGTTTTCAGCTCGTGGGATGCGGCTGAAGATGTAGGCTCAGCCATACAGTCCATGAGTATCGAGCCATTCCGTACTGCCGCCCGAAGAAGGTTCTACTTTATTTTTCCTTTTTATCTAAATTTCATTTTGGCAATAAAACTAGCACAGACAATTACAAATACCGCATCTTCCCAAGCCGTTGCATCTTTGCCCGACTGCATGGAATCGATTCCCGACGAAGGCGCTAAAAAAACGTTGGCAGCTGCCAGCTCTTTCAACAGGCATTTTAATCACAAAAAAATAGCAGAGAAACCTCGGTTTCTCTGCTATCTGAAGGCACTTTACTGATCCTTCATTTTCTCTTCTCTTTTCAATAGATCGCGAATTTGCGTAAGCAGTTCTTGTTCGACAGTCAATTCCTCGACTATCTCTTCCTCCTGTGACTTACGCTTCAGCTTATTCATCACTTTGACGATCATGAATAACGCTGCAGCAATCAAAAAGAAATTAATTACAGCTTGAATGAATGCACCATATGTCACTACAGCGTTCCCAACAGAGACCTTAAGTCCGCTAAAATCATGCCCGCCTGTGATGATACCAATAAGCGGCATGATAATATCATTGACAAGGGAAGTCACGATGGCACTGAACGCCGCACCGATCACTACCGCTATAGCCAAGTCCACGACGTTTCCGCGTAATGCAAATTCTTTGAATTCCTTGAGCATCTTATGTATACCTCCCTTCTGAATAGTATTCATTTTTACGTATCTATCAATCTTTTTCAAGAATAAACACTGAAAATAAGACAAAACTAGCTTAAAGTCCCGTTATATAATTCCTATGGACAGATGCTGGGTGCATAATTCCCTGGTACTCCCTATAACTCTTGGAGCAATCATTATGGTTGGGCATAAAACGAATCAAAGGAAGAAAGATATTAATCTTCACATAGAGATCAAGATTTTCATCCATGATTTCTGTAAATAATCACCTTCACAAATTAAGACGCCCCAAGCAATCGCAGCAAACCGACAAGGAATAATCCGCCAATTGACAGCACCGTATTATTCAAAGCATGAATCAGAAGTACATGCCATATATTGCGCGTCCATAAATAGATAATATTCAAAAACAGACCAGCAAACATAAATGGGATTGTCCCCATGACGCTGCCAAAATTATAATAATGAACCAACCCAAAAAGAATGGAATTAAGAATCAAAATAATGATTTTCCTAAAGGCACTTCCGTGGAATAATTTGCCGAGAAGTGTATACCTGAATACGATATCTTCTATAAGTGCTGTCAGGATAGGACCTAAAGCTAAGTAGAACAATGCAATAAACATCCCGGGACCAACCGTTGCAGGATCTATCCAAGCAGATGTATCTGCTTCCACACTACCTCCGTGGACAGGGAGAAAAGAACGAACAAAACTGATTAAAATTTGCAGGACAACAGCGCCTGCAATGACCAATAGGATGGAACGTTTCCAAGCTTGCCCAAACTTTGTCCAATGCTGCCTGAGCATCCTTCCATAAATAAAAAGAATGGCGATAAACATGAAAAGGCGCAAACTTGTATCCACCATTGCAGGCAATAGACCGCTAGTTGATAGCCTGTCCATGATCAATCCAACAATAAAAATAAGCGGGACCAGTATTAATGCAGCATAATCCCTCATCGCCCATGATTCTTTTGTGAAATCCTCAGCTGAAACTTTTGCTGTAAAACGACTCATCTCTAAACCTCCAATATAGATCATCCATTACTCTACCTTCCAACCAACCAAAAAGCAACCTGGCCTTCCGAGTCCATGACATGCGACTTCCCCCGATATAACAGCTGGTACTTCTTCCGGAATACCTGCTTGTCCTTATCCCATATCGGGCGCCGCTCGAATATTTAAAACAACCATTTCCTAATCTTTTATCAATAACAGTCTGATGGATTAAGTCCTCCTCCTGCTTGCTCCAATACTTCGCTGAAATCCTTCATTTCGCCACAATATACAGGGTGGAGTTTGGCGGAAGACATCGGGATTCACTGATCCAAATGAAATACCCCCCTCCTATCCAGCTCTTTTAGCTGGTATGCCAAGCATCATGTTTCACCACATACTCATAAAGGGAAAATTACGATACTATAGTGTAGACTATGAAATTTCAATACCCTTCCACAAAGGCAACCAATCCTCATAGTTTTGTCTTATAATAGAAGAAGTAAATTTATGTAAAAGTTAGTAATTCTGAAAGGAGATACATAATCTTGAACACCGAATACTTAGATTTACTAGCTCAGAAATATGACACGGAAGAGAAAGTTGTCACAGAAATCATCAACCTGAAAGCCATCCTTAACCTTCCGAAAGGGACCGAGCATTTCGTCAGTGATTTGCACGGTGAATATCAAGCGTTCCAGCATGTACTGCGCAATGGTTCCGGTAGGGTGAAGGAAAAAATAAGGGATATTTTCAGCGGGGTCATCTTCGAGAAAGAAATCGATGAGCTGGCAGCGTTGGTTTACTATCCGGAAGAGAAGCTGCAGATCATCAAAAATGAATTCCATAACGAAGAAGAGCTGCATGAATGGTATAAAAAGACGATTGAACGGATGATCAAGCTCATCTCCTACGCTTCTTCCAAATACACACGTTCCAAACTGCGGAAGGCATTGCCCAGTCAGTTTGCCTATATAATCGAAGAGCTCCTATATAAAACGGAAGCATCTGCGAATAAAGAGCAATATTATTACGAGATCCTTGAACAGATCATCTCGCTTGGACAGGCCGACAAGCTGATCATCGGCTTGGCTTATAGCACACATCGATTGGTCGTGGACCACCTGCATGTCGTGGGCGATATTTATGATCGGGGACCTGAACCGGATAAAATCATGGAAGAACTGATCAATTACCATTCCGTCGACATTCAATGGGGCAATCATGATGTGCTCTGGATCGGCGCCTTTGCCGGATCCAAGGTCTGCCTGGCGAACATCCTGCGTATTTGCGCGCGCTATGATAACTTGGATATCATTGAAGATGTATATGGCATCAACCTTCGTCCGCTGCTGAATCTGGCAGAGAAGTACTATGATGATAACCCGGCTTTCCGTCCGAAGACACATGCCGATAAAAATACATCCGAAGACGAACTGGTGCAGATCACCAAAATGCACCAAGCAATCGCAATGATCCAATTCAAATTGGAAAGCCCGATCATCAAAAGACGCCCGGGCTTCCATATGGAGGAAAGGCTGCTGCTTGAAAAAATCGATTTTGAATCAAATGAGATAACCTTGAATGACCGCACGTACCCATTGGAAAATACATGCTTCGCCACCGTCAATCCAAAGCAGCCGGATATGCTCTTGGAAGAAGAGCAGCAAGTGATCGACAAGCTGTTGTTCTCGGTCCAGCATTCGGAAAAACTGGCCCGGCATATGAATTTCCTCATGCGCAAGGGCAGCTTGTATTTGCGTTATAATGGCAATCTCTTGATTCATGGCTGTATTCCGATCGATGAAGAAGGCAATATGGAGAAAATGGAGATCGAAGGCAAGTCTTATGCCGGCCGGGAGCTGCTCGATCGGTTTGAACAATTCCTGAGAGAGGCTTTCGCCCATCCAGAACGAACGGATGATCTCGCAACCGATATGGTCTGGTACTTATGGACAGGCGAATACTCCTCCCTATTCGGGAAACGAGCCATGACAACCTTCGAACGCTATTTCATCAAGGACAAGTCAACGCACAAAGAAATAAAGAACCATTATTATCACCTGCGGGAAAAGGAAGGAATCTGCGAGAAAATCCTGGCAGAATTCGGTTTGGATCCAGAACATGGCCATATCATCAACGGGCACACACCTGTCAAAGAAATCGAAGGCGAAAACCCGATCAAGGCAAACGGCAAAATCATCGTCATCGATGGCGGCTTCTCCAAAGCCTATCAATCAAAAACAGGCATCGCCGGATACACCTTATTATATAATTCCTACGGCATGAAGCTCGTCGCCCATAAGCATTTCAATTCCAAGGATGAAGTGCTGCATGATGGAACGGATGTATTATCCGTCAAAAGATTGGTCGATAAGGAACTGGAGCGGAAAAAGGTCCTGGAGACGAATGTTGGCGAGGAATTATGCAAACAGATCAATGCACTCAAGGATTTGATGGAGTATCGATATATAAAATAAAAAAAGAGTCCGGAGACAATTTCTTCGGACTCTTCAACTTTGTTCCCTGACTCGCTTAGCTCCGCAGCCCCAAAGAATGCTGCCAAATGGATAGGAAAGAAAGACAAAAACTTCCACCTCCCATTAGCACACCCACTCCTTACAACCGATAAATATATCTGATAAACGGAAGATAGATAAGCTGATATTCTTCCTTTTATATAGGCATCCACCCAGTCTTTTGGGCAATGCCCCACATACCTTACATGGAAAGCAATGGAGGTATGTATATGACCAATTTTTATTCCTTTCACGGAACCGTCACGATGATCAGTGATCTTCCGGGTAATGGCAGGGGGGAAGGGTGCTATAAATTCTTTACTGTGGAAAACGAAGCTGGGTCCATCGTGAATTTTGTCGTATCCCCAACTACTTATTTCGCGGACCACGCGCTGGTATCCGTAGGCGATCGCGTGACTGGCTATTATGATGGGGATGCACCCGCCATCATGATTTATCCGCCCCAATATCCAGCACTGGTAATGGTAAAGGAAGGCCCGGATCAAAACGTGAAAGTAAGTTATTTCAATGAACAGCTCGCAAGCAGCGACGGCCAGCTGCAGCTGACTATCTCCCCCTATACCCAATTGCTGCTGCCGAACGGGCAGGCCTTTACAAGCAGCCTTGCCAATCGCGATTTGATTGTTTCCTATGGACCTGCCACCAAGAGTATGCCGGCACAGACGACGCCATATAGAGTAATTGTTTTGTGTAAAAGCCTATAAAAAGGCGGATCTTTAGTCAACTTATAGATAGAAGGACTTTTCAAAGGAATAGCGAAAAAAACACAGATAGGAATCACAATTCCATATATGCAATAAAAGATAAAAGCCCGTTTCAAATCAAATGTTTGAAACGGGCTTACTTTTATTCAGGTTTAATATCCCAAGTTACTTGTTCATCTGTCCAAGAGAAGGACGGTTCATAAATTAATTCATAAGAATCAGATTCTGGTACATCGAATGTAAGCGTACCACTCATTTTCTTACCAGCATTAACATCGCCAGAAAGGTCCAGACCATCTCCGCCATAATAAAAGTCCAAGCTATTTCCTTCAGCATCATAAAGATTGAATTCTGTGTTATCGATGAAGGCTTTATCATCTTTATTATTAGTCACATTGACATTCATTTGAAGAACCTTGCCCTGTTCTGCCGGGCTGTACTCATTAGCCTGCACAAACTTAGCATCAGCAATTGTGATTTCAAGGCCGTTTAGGTCTACAGTATCACCAACCACAAATGTTTTAGGTTCCTCTTTCTTTGTTTCTTCAGCTTTATTTTCCCCTACTTTTTCACCAGTATTAGATGAATCATCTCCGCCACTAGCGGCTACCGCAATGATGATAACAATAACAATAATTGCTATAATACCTAGACAACCAAATTTAAAAAACTTACCCACTACTTTTCCTCCTAATCAACTAAATCATACCAAAAACTCATTTCCAGTTATTATAGTAAACTATTATACTAGTGCTTTCAACCAAAACATTACATTTTTTCTAGTTATTTTTTAATGGTTAATGTGTGAACCACTAAGAAAATATACCTTGTTGATGAACGAAGAACCCGCGAATGGCGATGAGTGAGTAAAGTAAAAATCGCATGTTTAAAACCACCTATACATAGGGTATGCTTCAGCTTTTTTCAGCTCTTATTTTCTGGATGATATTTTTACAGGCCTTCAGTACAGGACTATAGGTAAAATGCGTAGTGAAAAGGCAAAAGTTAAGTATCAAGGAGGTTATGTCCAGTATACCTATTGCTCTTTTGGATTTGGCGGTGGAATTCCAGGTATTTTTACTAATAAGAAATCTGGTGCTGGTACATATCCTTTTTTCACCCTTGTGATTTGGATAATACAGGCAATCCTCCTCTCAAATAGCTTGTTAAAAACCCCTACAAACAAGTTGAATATCCCTTTGACCTATGAGACTTTAACAACAACACGATTGATCCAAAAAGAACGAAACACCAAAACCATGGGAGGTTTTAGAATTTGGAAAATCATTCTATATTAAATCCAGCTGTCGATGATTTTGTATGGAAAGAGGTAACGGTCAAGCAACTCCTGACTGCCTATGAAACGGGCGAGTTTACTGCAGCAGAAGTAGTCCAAGCCTATTTGGACCGAATTGACAAATACGAAAAAAACTACAATGCGTTCACGTTCATGAATGATGATGCCTTGGAAGAAGCGAAGGAAATCGATCGATTGCGCAGGGAGGGAAAACCGCTTGGGCCGCTAGCCGGGGTGCCGATTGTAATCAAGGAGGCCGTGGATGTGAAAGGGTTTCCCACAACTTTCGGCTGGGCTCCTCTTTGCAAGGATGCTGGCGGGATCGAATTGATGCCGAAAAATGATGCACCTGTTGTCTCACGACTGAAAGATGCCGGGGCGATCATCCTGGGGAAAACGAATATCCCGGCATTCAGCGCGAGAATGGATTCCGCGAATACAAGCTGGGACGGCCCAACCTATAATGCCGTAGATCGGAGATTCTCTCCAGGCGGAAGCAGCTCCGGTACTGCCACTGCGATTTCAGGCAACTTTGCCGTTCTCGGGGTAGCGGAAGAAACAGGCGGCTCCATTCAAATGCCGGCAGCCTCTCAAGCGATTGTCGGGGTCAAGACCTCCTTTGATTTGATACCTACAACCGGTGTGACACCGATTGCCGGAAGTACTCGCGATGTTTTGGGACCGCATGCCCGAACTGTCGAAGATGCTGCACTAATGCTGGATAGCATGGCAGGCTATACCGATGACGATGCATTGCCAAAGGAAGGAAAAATCCCTGCAGGCGGCTATACCTCAGCCTTAAGCGAAAAAGCACTGCAAGGAAAAAGGCTCGGATTATTCGGTCCAGGCTGGAGCACGAAAGAACTTTCACCAGAAACGAAAGCATTATATCTACGTGAAATAACAGCGCTGCAGGAACTAGGAGCCGGAGTATTGGAGGATCCTTTTGAAGGCTCCGGTTTCGTGGACTTCACTGAATCGATAGGTGATGATGCAGCACGGATGCTCTTTGGCCTCGACACTGTTTTTCATGACATCGAAAAGTATATCAAAAATTTGGATCCCGATGATGATACATTATCCGCTAAGCGTGTTTTTGAAAGAGCCGGAGAATTTCCTTGGGACAAAAACGGTCCGCTTGATCTCTTTGAAAACACCAAAGAATTAATCGCCGACCCTAAGCTGGATATTTCCGAATTCAATGCGGCTCGTTCCGAACTCCTCCGCATCATTACGCAGGTAATGGAAACACATAATTTGGACGGCTTCGTCTTCCCGCAGATGACCAGATCCATTACCTCGCTGGAAGAAGGAGTCGAGGGATTGGCGAACATCACCACAACCGTCTCTGAAATCAATATCAGCGGCCTGCCGCTTGTAACAGTCCCTGGCGGCTATTATGAAAACGGCTCCCCGTTCGCATTGGTATTCATGGGAGGAATGTGGAGTGAAGCCAAGCTCTTGGGAATGGCTTATGCCTATGAGCAAGCGACGAAGCATCGAGTCGCCCCTGTTTTGGAGGGATGAACCTGTAAAGGCGAACATCATTGTTCGCCTTTTTTATTTGCAGGGATCACCAATAAAAAAGGCATCCCTCAGCGGAACGCCTTATGAAGCTTCTATATATCATTCAGACTGCTCTGTATCTTCCTCTGTATCCCCGGAATCTTGTTCTTCGATTTGTTCATCATCCGTCGGTTCTTCATCATCATTATTACATGCTGCCAACGTCAGAACTGATACCATACCCAATGCCACCATCCATTTTTTCAGCATGGAAACCTCTCCTTTAAAGAAATTAAGGTACATAAGGTAAGATACCAAAAGCTTGTTAAGGCTCGGTCAACAGCCCGTAAATAAGTGGTTAATGTTAAAAATATGTAAGGGCGATTCTTAACAAAAAAAGAAGGTATTTTCAAATATAAACTTCTATAAGGAAAAGCTTCCAAGTAAAGAATCCGTCATCAGCTCCTTTTACTTTGCAAACCAATACTTTTACCCGCTGGAAAAGGAATGTCCGAATAGGCTAATATACCCCGAAAACTTTCCCTGTCAAACCGGCATATCATTCTAATTATCTATTTCTGTTGTAATTTTTGACATATAAATAATATAATGCCTATTAGAGTGTCTAAATATGTTGATAAAAAAATGCATGTTAAAAAGAATGTCTATCGAGAAGAAAGGGCTTGAACAGTGAGAATCAAAACAAAACTTCTAGGGATAACCTCCATTTTAATATTTTCCTTATTATTGATTGGGGGTTCATCCATATTCATCAACCACTCCATTACCGAGAAGAATGATATCTTAAAGGATAAAATGGAATTTCAAAACAAAATAAAACATGTTCAATACAGGCTGGCCGGGCTGTCGAATGATGGAAGAGGATTCATCATTACCGGGAATCAAGAATTTGCTGACGGAATGGAAGAGAAGGCTGATGACGTCTTCTCCACGCTGGATGAATTGGAATCACTGGTACATAATCAGGATTATATGACGAACGTGAATGATATCCGCGATAATTTCACTGATTTCTGGAGCATGAATCAAGAAGTGGTATCCCGGTCCGCCTCTGATCCGGAAGCAGCACAATCACTTCACTTGGGCGAGGAAAGGAAATTACGGAAGGAAGTATTGGATCCATCCGTGAATGAATTGGTCGATCAATTGAATGATGATGTAGACGGCTTGGAAAAAGAGATCGATAGGTATGGACAGATAAGTCAATGGTCCATTATCTTGGTAACCATGCTTTCTATCATTTTGGGGATCGTTTTGAGCATCCTCCTTTTAAAATCCATCCTGGTGCCGCTGAGAAGCTTGAATAGGCAGCTGGAGGATATTGCCGAGGGAGATGCGGACCTGACGCAACAAGTCATGGTAAGAAGCAAGGATGAATTTGGCCAGCTTGCCGACTCCTTCAATGCTTTCGTCAGGTCCCTGGCAGGTATCATAAAACAGATAAGCAGTTCATCCCAGCAGGTTGCAGCCGCTTCAGAGGAATTATCGGCAAGCTCCGAACAGTCAAGAGCTACATCCGATCAGATATCCCAGTCGATGCAGGGAATCGCCCTGACGAGTACCGAACAAAGTGCAATGACAGAAAAAAGCGCACAATCGATAACAGAAATATTAAAGAGCCTCTCCAATGTGGCTGATAATACAAACAACATTGCGGAACATTCCTCTTATATGAAAGATAAGGCGGAAGCTGGTGCCTCCTCCGTGAATATGATGTCAGAACAAATGACGCTGATTGATCAATCTGTCCGGGAGGCTGGTGACGGATTAGAGACATTGGTGAAAAGCACAACGGAAATAAGCAATATCTCTTCCCTTATCACCGATATCTCCGAGCAAACCAATCTCCTGGCATTGAATGCAGCCATTGAAGCTGCCCGGGCCGGGGAACAAGGAAAAGGCTTTGCTGTCGTAGCGGAAGAAGTCCGCAAGCTCGCTGATGAAACCAATCAATCTGCCGGCACGATCAAGCAATTGGTCTCTGCAATAGAAACAGACTCGAAAGAAACGGTAAACAATATCACGAACGTCCAGCACAACGTGGATACAGGCATGAATCATGCCCAGGAAACCCAGGAGCAGTTTAACGAAATAGTAGGCCTTGTGGAACAAGTGACCGCCGAAATACAGGAGATGGCAGCTGCCACCCAGCAACTGACCGCGAGTGTGGAAGGCATACAGCATACCATTTCGACACTTGAAACAGGAGCCCAGGAAACATCCTCCAGCTCCCAGGCAATTGCCTCGGCAACCCAGGAACAGTTAAGTTCCATGGAAGATATTTCGAACGCCGCTGTTTCTCTTTCGGATTTGGCCGAAGAGCTGCAGGTGATTGTTAATCGGTTTAAATATTGAAGAAAGATCCCTCAGAGAAAATCTGGGGGATCTTTTTGATTAGAGAGGTGCTTGGATTCTCTTCCACACCATTATTTCCATTTAGCTCCTACTGCTGCCTCACCCTAACTGAATGTATTTCATTTGTACACACCCTCAATTCATCACCTTTATAAACACGACTTTCAGGTAGTTAAATTCAGGGTAATTGTGCGGTACAGTAAAATCTTCTGGCAGTTGGTGTTCTTCCAAGATTTTGTAGCGTGTGTTGGATTCCATAAATGCTTTATCGATAAATGATTTGAACTTTTTCATGTTGAAGCTTGCGTTATTTGTCGACGCAATGATCAACCCGCCATCATTTGTGATTTTCAAGGCATCTTGCAGCAGCTTCGGATAATCCTTCGCCGTGCTGAATGTTATTTTCTTTGTACGTGCAAAGCTTGGCGGATCCAATACCACAACATCAAATTTCAATTCATGACGGGCCGCATATCGAAAATAATCAAAGACATCCATTACCTTGATGTCCTGCGCCTCATCATCAATTTCGTTGACTGCAAATTGCTCGATGGTCTTTGGCAGGCTCCGTTTTGCTACATCCACACTCGTTGTCTTGACGGCACCGCCTAGAACGGCTGCTACGGAGAACGCACCTGTATAAGAGAATGTATTCAGAACCGTTTTTCCTTTTGCATAATGGTCACGCAATGCTTTTCGAACATCACGCTGATCCAAGAAAATCCCTGTCATTGCGCCATCATTTAAATCCACCGCATATTTCATCCCATTTTCCAAGACGATCAAAGGAAATTCTCCCTTTTCACCTGACACATAATCATCTTGTTCCACGTACTGACCATTGGTGTTAAACCGTAATTTCTCATAAAGACCACGAACTTCTGCCACTTCTCCCAAAGCTTGATAGATATCTTCCCGGAAAGAATAAATACCTTCACTATACCAGTTCACCATATAAAAGCCGTCATAGAAATCAATGATCAAGCCGCCGATACCATCACCTTCCCCATTAAACACCCGGAAAGCGGTCGTATCATCGGTTTCATATAAATTCTTCCGCTTGGCAATAGCCGCACTGATTTTCTTAACGAAAAACTTCACATCAATTTTTTCCTGTTCCTTGCGAGTCAACACCCAGCCTATTCCTTTATTTTGCAGACCATAATAGGCTGTAGCAATATACCTGCCGTTGGCGTCAATTAAGCGTAATATGCTACCCTCTTCCAACACTCTTGCAGTGTCAACCGCTTCTTTTGTGAGTAGCGGATAGCCATTTGTTATATCTTTAACCGACTTTGAGTTTAGTTTTACTTCTAATGATTGTCTCATGTAGTCATCCTTACTTTTTCTTGTTTGATTTAATTATGCCATTGTTTTAAAGAATAAGCGAAGACAGAAAAAATAAAAGGAGCAGCAATTAGCCACTCCCCAATACTATATCTATATCTGTTACAAGCCAACTTGATCAGCAGCGTATGTTGCATGCTCTGTGCTGAATCCTTCATAAACCAATTGATCAATTAAACCCTGTCTTGAAAAAGAAGTATAATCGAGGTATTCTTGAGCCGCCTTAACAGCTTGCTCCTGCCAATCGACTGTGATGTTTTCTGCACCGTATGTTGCATCTTCCGTGCTGAAACCTTCGTACTCTAACTGTTCGATCAACCCTGATTTAGAAAATGCAGTGTAACCAATATAGTCTTGAGCCGCCTTAGCTGCTTGCGCTTGCCAATCAACCGAGATGTTTTCCACACCATATGTCGCATCTTCTGCGCTAAACCCCTCATACTCTAATTGATCGATCAATCCCGATTTAGAGAATGCAGTATAATTTATATAGTCTTCAGCAGTTTTAACCGCCTGCTCTTGTGAAACAGTCATGCTGGCTTCTTTGGATTCCTGTTCTTTCTGTACTTGCTCCTCAGCTTTCTTCGCTTCCTGCTCTTCCTTCTCCTTCTGTGCTTGTTCCTCAGCTTCCTTCGCTTCCTGCTCTTCTTTCTCTTTCTGCGCTTGTTCCTCAGCTTCCTTCGCTTCCTGCTCTTCTTTCTCTTTCTGCGCTTGTTCCTCAGCTTCCTTCGCTTCCTGCTCTTCCTTCTCCTTCTGCGCTTGTTCCTCAGCTTCCTTTGCTTCTTGCTCTTCTTTCTCCTTTTGTGCTTGCTCCTCAGCCTCTTGAGTTTTTTCTTCTTCCTGCGCAGCCGTTTCTGAGGAAGGATCGGTTGCAGGTTTTTCTTCACTAATTGATGCTCCAATCAGCGATATGACTATAAGTGCAATCAGGCAGCCGCCTGATTTTGCAAAGTTCCTGCGTCTGTTCCCTTTTCCTTTCACAAAAGCCAAGACAAAAAAGAGGACCATACCTGCTAAAGATAGCCACGTTAAAATGATTAAGAATGATTCCATTAATTAAAACTCCTTTATGTATTTTAGCCATGCCATACTATTGTATCACGACTAAAGTCATCATTTTCTATTTTTTCATTTTATTTGAAGTTAAAAGAATTATCTTCTCTTTAAATCAGGTATATAGTCTAGCAATCACAGTCTGTATATATTTCTATAGAGCGTCAGGATGTTGCTTTAAAGTATCATATTCAATACTTACTCTTATCATTTTTTATGTTTACTTACAAAACTGCCGTAACAGCATCTATAGCAGTGAAAAAAAACTACTTCTTTACTTTAGGAAGTAGTCTTTCATGAACTGTTTATATCTCCGACCTTTGTTAGCAACCAAGCATCTCAATGATTATACGTTCATATTACGTAAAAAATCTTCATTGGTAACATCCGTTACAAACATATGCCCTGGCGCATGCGTAATCACTAATGGAATGTGTGAATGGATTGCTGATGATTGCGGTGTTACGCCACATTCCCAAAAAACAGGCGTTTCCCCTTCTCCGAACTCCGTAAATTCACCGAAATCAGGCTTGCTGATATCGTCAATGCCTATTTCTTTTGGATCTCCTACGTGAATCGGTGATCCATGCATGTTCGGAAACTGTGCGGTGACATCAATTGCCTTTTGAACAAGCTCGTTTTTAATCGGTCGCATGGAGACTACGACAGGCCCGCTGAATTGACCTGCTTGCTTTGTTTGCCGGTTTGTAATGTACATGGCGACATTTTTGTTCTGCTCGATATGTTTCAAAGGAACGCCTTCCTTTAGTAATGCACTTTCAAAGGTAAAGCTGCAGCCTATTAAGAAAGATACAAAGTCATCCCGCCAAATTTCTTTAAGATCTTGACGCTTCTCCGTTAGTTTGCCATTCTCATATACATAGTAAAGAGGGATATCACTGCGAATATCGGAGCCAGCAGCAAGAGCAGATTCAACCACTCCTGGTTCCAATACATCAATAATCGGACAAGACTTTGGATTACGGTTAGCAAAGAGCAGGAAATCAAAAGCATATTCCTTTGGTACGATTGCTAAGTTTGCTTGAACATAATCATTAGCCACACCAGAAGTATGGGTATTAAATGCGCCGTTTCGGATCTTTTCTCTCAGTGTACTTGGATTCATTTATGTTTCCTCCTATGCTTCTGTCTAGTTTCATTTGTGATCCTCCCCACATCGAAATTCAAATCGATTTATAATACATGAATTTTGAGGATGATTAATAGAAATCAGAACATGACCAATTAACTATGTAGTTTAATAGATATCCCAAAAGTTTTGTTAATACTTGTAAGAAAATCTCACACAACTTTTTACCATTTGTTAATATCATGACATCTAACAGTTGTCTCAAATCAGCATTAAATACTATCCATAAAAATCCTGTGGGATTCTAGCAATAATAAAAAGAGGCTTCTCATAAGTTCAGTGAACTTATGAGAAGCCTCCGTTAAAGATCTTATCCGTTCGGGGTACGGACGGTCTTACATCATACCGCCCATTCCGCCCATGCCACCCATATCAGGCATGCCGGCGCCGCCAGCGTTTTCTTCTGGCTTGTCAGCTACTACTGCTTCAGTAGTCAGGAACATAGCTGCTACGGATGCTGCGTTTTGGAGTGCGGAGCGTGTTACTTTGGTTGGGTCTACGATACCTGTGTCAAGCATGTTTACCCATTCGCCTGTTGCTGCGTTGAAGCCTACGCCGACGTCTTCTTTTTTAAGACGTTCGATGATGACGGAGCCTTCAAGGCCTGCGTTGTGCGCGATTTGGCGTACTGGTTCTTCGATTGCACGAAGGACGATTTTCGCACCAGTTGCTTCGTCGCCGGATAGTTCAAGGCCTGCAACGTGGTTGTAGATGTTGACCAGTGCTGTACCACCACCGGCTACGATACCTTCTTCCACTGCTGCGCGAGTGGAGTTAAGGGCGTCTTCGATGCGCAGTTTGCGCTCTTTCAATTCCGTTTCGGTTGCAGCACCGACTTTGATGACTGCTACACCGCCAGCTAGTTTCGCCAGGCGCTCTTGCAGTTTTTCTTTATCGAACTCAGAAGTGGTTTCTTCTGCCTGCGCACGGATTTGTGCCACACGGGAAGAAATGTTTTCTGGGTTGCCGTTACCTTCGACAATTGTTGTGTTTTCTTTTGTCACGACAACTTTGGAAGCACGGCCAAGCTGTGCAAGCTGCGTGTTTTTCAGATCAAGGCCCAGGTCTTCTGTGATCACTTCACCGCCAGTCAAGACAGCGATATCCTCAAGCATTGCTTTACGGCGGTCACCGAAGCCAGGAGCTTTGACGGCAACAGCGTTGAATGTGCCGCGTAGTTTGTTCACGACAAGTGTGGCAAGTGCTTCGCCTTCTACGTCTTCTGCGATCATCAATAGCGGCTTGCCTTGTTGGACGACTTGCTCAAGCACAGGAAGCACTTCCTGGATGCTGGAGATTTTTTTGTCTGTGATCAAGATGTATGGATCTTCAAGGACAGCTTCCATTTTATCCTGGTCGGAAACCATGTACGGGGAAGCATAGCCGCGATCGAATTGCATACCTTCGACAACTTCAAGCTCTGTGTTGAAGCCGCGGGATTCTTCGATTGTGATGACGCCGTCGTTGCCAACGCGCTCCATTGCTTCTGCGATCAGTTTACCGACTTCTTCGTCAGCTGCAGAGATAGCCGCAACTTGTGCGATGGACTCTTTGCCTTCGATTGGTTTGGAGATTTCTTTAAGCTGCTTGACAGCTACTTCAACCGCTTGTTCGATACCGCGGCGTACGCCTACTGGGTTCGCACCGGAAGCGACGTTTTTAAGACCTTCGCGGATCATTGCCTGCGCAAGGACAGTCGCTGTAGTCGTACCGTCACCAGCGATTTCGTTTGTTTTGGAAGCAACTTCGGATACAAGCTGCGCACCCATGTTTTCGAATGCATCTTCCAATTCGATTTCTTTGGCGATTGTCACACCGTCATTCGTGATCAGCGGGGAACCGAATTTTTTATCCAATACAACGTTGCGTCCTTTTGGTCCAAGCGTTACTTTGACTGCATCTGCAAGTGTGTCCACACCGCGAAGCATGGCACGGCGAGCGTCTTCAGAGAACTTAATGTCTTTAGCCATTGATAAAACCTCCTAATATATCTTCTATGTTATATAAATCTGTTCTTCGGATTATCCTACTACTGCAAGGATGTCGCTCTCGCGAAGAATTAAGTAATCTTTTCCTTCGTATTTCACTTCTGTACCAGAGTATTTAGAGAAGATGATAAGATTGCCTTCTGCTACTTCCGGTGCAACTCTTTCTCCATTATCGGTTACACGACCGCTACCGACGGCAATAACTTTACCTTCTTGCGGTTTTTCCTTTGCAGATTCAGGAAGCACGATACCGCTTGCTGTTTTCTCCTCCTGCTCTACAAGTTCAATTACGACACGATCGCCTAGTGGCTTCAACATGTGAGAAACCCTCCTTATATAATCGATAATTTGATTTTTAGCACTCGAGTGTTCGGAGTGCTAACACAGTTATTATAATAATCAAAACGAAAACGGAATGCAAGCATGACACTCAGAAAGTTGTTCGACGAATTCCTCCTTTTTCCTGCCAAGCCTTGGATGAATTAACAGGATGATTACAATGCGCACCGCTACATACTTCCCCCGCTGTTATGTTAAAATACCTAAGATGCCAACTACATAAGTAAGGCGGAAGGAGTCGTTACATTGCCAGCACGCTATTGGTACGTCATATTGACATATATCGTGATGCAGCTGTCCTCATTCGTGCTTGTCCCATTCGTTCCTTGGATGCAGGATCAAGGACTGGACTTGGCTGTCGTTTCCTATTGGTGGAGTGTGGTCAGCTTCCTGCTTGCTGTAATCCTTACATTCTTCCTGCTGCGTCAGGATATGCGCGCACCAGCAATGCGCAATGCCACGAATCCCGGGATGACGGTTGTCTGGATCATCATCGGATTCTTTGCTGCATACTTCGGGCAAATCATCGCTGGTTTGATCGAGACATATGTATTGAATATCAAGCAAGCTTCAGAAAATACCTCCTCCATCATGGATGCAGTCCGGGAAGTTCCGGCATTCGCATTGATCGTAGTCGTCTTTGCTCCGGTATTGGAAGAAATCATCTTCCGCAAGATCCTTTTCGGGGAGATTTATAAGCGGACGAACTTCTTTGTGGCTGTACTTATTTCTGCCCTTGTATTCGGTGCAGTGCATGGGGATTTCCTTCATCTTCTGCAGTACTTCGTCATGGGCGTCATCTTCGCGGCTCTCTATGTGAAGACGAAGCGGATCATTGTTCCGATCATCACGCATGGTTTAATGAATCTCTTGGTCGTCATCCTGCAGCTTTACTTCACGCCGGAGAGACTGGAAGAAATCGAGAGAATGCAAAAACAATTGGAAAACATGCAAACAATCATCTTTGGAGGATAACTATTCATGATACGCTCGCCATTGCCCGTTGCGATTTTTTATCTATTTATCGGATGCCTGTTCATATTCTGGGCTGTAACAGATGTAAGAAATGCAGGAGAATGGACACTGCTAAGCATTTTTTGCGCTATCTTCGCTACATTCGATATTTATACAGCCATCCGCTATATCAAGCTTCATTTCAAGATCAAGAAAATGAACCAAAAATGAGGAAAACCAGCCGCTTGAGGCTGGTTTTTTTATCTCTCTTTCTCATTTTGAGCCTTTTTATTCACTTGATATAAATTCTCGAAGTCAAACTAATTGACACAGAAAAAAAGGACGCTCTAAAATAGCATAGTGGTAATAAAGGGAGATGGCATCATGAACGGTAATTTTGCTCTTGTCAAAGCATATGTAAGCAAAGATTGGACACAATCCGTATGCAATCACCTGGAAGAAGTCTATACAAATGCTGTTGTACAGAGCTCCCTTGTATCCTCCGATAACATCATATGCACTCATAGAAATTCCCATATCCATATAGTAGACAAAGAAATTGAAACACTATGTCTACTATATGGCTTTTTATTTTATTCAGTATGACCAGTAGAATAAGGATTAAAATTACTAGCTATTCATCACAGGATCAATCGTAAAGGAAGGTTTTATAAATGGATGCTATTGCTCGATATGATATGGAAAAAGTCATTAACTGGGGCGATTGTGACGCGGCTGGCATTTCTTATTATGCCAAGAATTTTGAATGGTTCACGGATGCGCGGATGCAGCTGCTTGACCATTATGGATTACCTTACATGGAAACTTTTCATCATACGGGCATTTCACTCGTTTGTTTAAAGGCTGAGTGCGATTATAAAAGGATGCTCCATCCATTGGAAAAAGTAACAATCCGCACCTATATCACCATGTTGACCAGAACCAGAATGGTATTAGGATATCAGATCATTAAAGATGATGGCAGTCTTGCCGCAGATGGTATGACCACTCATACCTATGTTGATGATGACGGTCTTCCATTTAATTTAAAAAAGCGATTCCCAGAGCTTTGGGATAAATTGACCAAAATCTGTCCCGAGCTGCATGCGCAATCGAAGGATAAAGGTGGGCAAATGAATGGATAACAATCGTATTGTGGTAACTGGAATGGGAGCCATCACTCCGCTCGGGATCGGTGTTTCCTCCTATTGGAAAAACCTATATCAAGGTAAAAATGGGATTGCCGCTTTAAGCCGTTTTGATTCAAAAGAACTGCAGGTAAAGGTAGCCGCTGAAGTAAGGGACTTTTCCCCTTTGGACTTCCTGCCAAGGAAACTGGTGAATAACACAGATATTTTTATGCAGTTTGCCCTTATTGCTGCTGAAGAAGCGCTGGAGCAAAGCAATTTGACTGCAAAACCAGAGCGAATCGGAATTGTGCTGGGTACTGCACTTGGCGGTATTTCCACTATGGCTGCCAACCAGGAACAGCTGTCCGGGAGCGGTCGCTATCGCTTAAGTCCGCATAGTGTCCCGAAGATGCTATCAAATATCGGAGCTGCACAGATTGCCATCGCCCATCAATTGCAGGGACCCAGCTTAACAGTCAGCACCGCATGTTCTGCTGGAGCAGACGCCATCGGAATGGCTGCGATGCTATTAAAAGCCGGACAGGCAGATGCTGTCGTTGCAGTTGGAGCGGAATCAATCCTGACTGGTCTGATGGCTGCCGGATTATCTGCTGCACGCGCGCTCTCTACTCAGGAAGATCCACAAAAAGCAAGTCGTCCCTTTGATTTAAACAGGGATGGGTTTGTTATGGGCGAAGGCGGAGGAGCTGTCGTACTCGAAACGCTGGCGTCTGCACAAAAGCGTGACGCTCCTATCAAGGCAGAGCTCCTGGGCTATGCCAATTGCTCGGATGCTTACCATGTAACGTCACCTGAACCAAGTGGTCGCGGTGAAATACTGGCTATCCAGCAAGCATTGGATCAGGCAGGACTTACACCTTCGCAAATCGATTATATAAACGCCCATGGTACTTCTACCAAGGTCGGGGATGAAATCGAGACCAAAGCATTAAAAGCCGTGTTTGGTGAAGAAATGGCAAAACAGGTTCCGGTTAGCTCCACCAAAGGGGCCACCGGCCATTTAATGGGAGCTGGCGGTGTGACAGAATTCATTGCTTGTATCCAGGCAATCCGCGAAGGCACCATACCGCCAACCTTGCATTATCAGCATCAAGATCCCAACTGTGATCTTGATTATGTACCGAATGAGTCCAGGAAAAAGCAAGTGACAATCGCCATGTCCAACTCCTTTGGATTCGGCGGCCAAAATACATCACTGATTGTCAGCAAATATCAATAAGTACAATTTAGGAAGGAACAAATAAAATGGAACGACAATTCACCTACAATATAGATATGTTTAAAGAAACCTTTGAAAGCGAGTTTACATTCATGAATGGCTTTTTGCGAAATGTCCGGCGGTTCGCAAACCGTCCGGCGTTGACAGATCCGATTCGCGGCAAGACATGGACGTATGCAGAGTTAAATAAAGACGTAAATAAGCTTGCACATGCACTTTTGGAGGACGATGTCGATAAAAATGAAGTTGTCATGTACCAGCTGCTCAATTCGGCGGAGTTCATTTATAGCTATTTGGCACCGCAAAAAATCGGCGCTGTAAACTGCACCATCAATTTCCGCCTTTCCCCCGGGGAAACAGCGGCTATTATCGATGACAGCGAGCCCGCTGTTTTCCTTTATGATGCAGAAATCAAAGATACTGCTGTACAAGCTTTGGAAATGGCGAACCATAAGCCGCGCCGTGTCGTGATGGTGGATATGACGGGAGAAACCGACGCACCAGAAGGTCATGTGATATATACGGATTATGTGGCAAATCACGCCGATGAAGAACCGGATGTCAATCGCCCGGTTCATATTTATGATGAAACTACCAGATTATACACCTCCGGAACCACTGGAAGCCCTAAGGGTGTACCATTGAACAATATCAATGAAGTACTCTCAGCGCATGATGTTATCATGCATTTCCCGCTCAATCCATTGGATAAAACGATGAATATGAGCCCATGGTTCCACCGTGGCGGTATTCATTCCGGCGGTCCCACTCCTACTCTTTATATCGGTGGCGAAATCGTCATTTTGCGGTATTTCAATCCGAAGATTTGCTTGGAGTATGTTGAAGAATACGGTATCAGCTTCCTGACAGGCGTACCTTCGATGCTAAAAATGCTTTATAATGCACAGCTAAGGAAGTCATACGATCTGTCTAATCTAAAAGGAATCGTAACAATGGGGTCCCCTCTTGAAAAAGAAGATTGCATCAAATTCCAAAAAACGCTCACAACGAATATTTTTAATGGATATGGCACCTCCGAAGCGTTCTGGAATACATTCCTTCGCCCATTCGATTTACCGGAAATGTCCGGCTCGGCCGGACGTTCCTGCACTGACGATGATGTTGCGGTCGTGAAAGTATATCCGGACCGGAAAGCTGAGCCGGATGACTTTGTCGCAAAAGACGGCAGTGAAATCGGAGAGATCATCGTCAGGGCACCAGGTAAAACGACGTATGCCTATGTGAACAAGGAAGAAGCAAGCAAAAAGGTATTTTATAAAGGGTGGATCTATATCGGTGACATGGGGACCTGGGATGAAAACGAATTCGTCACAGTAGTCGGACGGAAAGATGACATGATTGTATCTTCCGGTGAGAATATCCATCCTGTTCAAATCGAAGAGTTATTGAATTTGCATCCTGGAGTAAAAGAATCCGTCGTTGTTGGTGTCCCGGACGAGTTAAGAGGAGAATCCGTGGTAGCATATATCGTAAAAGAGGACGAATCCCTTACCGTAAAAGAATTACAAGATTATTGTACAAATAACCCTAATCTGGCAAATTACAAAAAGCCGCGTTTCTATCGCTTCATCGACGAATTACCATACACGGCCACTGGTAAGAAAATGCACTATATGATGCGGAAACAAGCAATAGTAGACCAACAGAAAGGCCTATTCAAGAGAAGATAAGATCAATCTGAACTGTCTTCATAAGTGAATATACGAGTGTTACTCCCTACCCTTGCTGAGATAAGCTCTCTGAACGTATGAAATGGCTGTCTTGCAACCTGGGGAATCCTTAAATAGCTGCGGTCCTGATGGATCGCAGCTATTTTTGCTTTATTCGTTGATCATCCTTGGCTGGCATCATATATTACGGCAGTATCGCAGTGCCGCAGGTCGTTCCCCTGCCACATCATGATATCCTTCGCGCTCATGCTGGAATACGAATTCCCTGGCCTCATAAAAAGGAATGCCCTTCTGATTGCCCTTCGCTACCGATACCCATTGTTCACCGGCGCCTCACCGCTCCTTCTGCTGAGCGGTAAGGGCAGCCAATAGCTTTGTGCCGATCCCTTCATTGCGCCGATCAGGATCGAGATAAAGCACGAATACCTCGCCGACACCTTCTCCGATCATCCCGCCGCCGATCGCCCCGATCACTTTTCCATCTTCCAGCGCAACAAAGTATCCGCCCCAATCCCTGCTTGTCTCTGTCACTTCCTTCAGGATTCTATCGTGATTATAATATTCGTCGATGATTCCCTCGATGTATTTCCCGGAAAGTATTTCACGATAAGTGGCCCAATAGCCGTCACTGCAAACTTTGGATATTCCTGCAACATGTTCTGGTTTTGCTAATGCTATACGGATCATGATTGCCTCCCCTTTTTGAAATTACAGGTTTTAACAATATGATTATAGCAATCTTTCGGCAATCAATCTCGGCCGTCCACGCCTTTTCACTCGTCAGGCTCAAGCTTCATCATTGCCCCAAAATACTGCTGGGCTGTGGTGAAGCAAATAAAAGCGCATAATTCACTGATTTCAGCTTGCGAGAAATATTCTTCCAATATGGCAAATGCTGAATCCGGAAGATCACCTTTGGGGTGATTCAGGAAGACAGTGGCAAATCCGACAGCAACAGAAGTCTTCTCATCAAAGGCAGCTTCATCCGGCTTCCCTTTTGCTTTGCAATAGGCACATTCATTGGACTGGGCAAGCGTGCGTCTTACTTGTTCCTTCAAGGCTGCTGATAGTTTGGCGTCATTTTCTAAAATGTCGGCTAGCTCCGACCAAGCCGTCATGATATTGAGATTATGTCCTAATAATTTTTGAAAGCTTGTTTTTCCATATTTTGATTTCCTTATTCTTGTCATGCTCTCTCCTCCTTGGTTATATTTAATATATAAAATCATTTCGCTTCATCACATATGGAATCAAAGGATTTTAGCGATTTTCACTTAATTTTCTTAACGTCTTTAGGAAGGATGTTTTAATTATGAAAATAGATGATACCGACAGGAGAATTTTGGCGGAGTTGATGACGAATAGCCGCCTGTCCATGAGTGAACTGGGCAGGCGGGTGAATCTGTCTTCGCCGTCCGTCACAGAACGGGTCCGGCAGATGGAGACCTTCGGGGTGATCAAAAAGTATACACTGGAAATCGATTATGAAAAGCTGGGTCAGCCAGTGCAATGCATCATCGAAGCCACGATGAAAAATGGCAATTACAAAGGGTTCAAAGCCCATATCGCTTCTTTGGATAATGTCGATTTCTGTTATCGGATTGCGGGCAATGCCTGCTTTATGCTGAAGATGCGTTTCGAAAGCTTTGCGCAAGTGGAGGAGTTCATCGATTCGATCGCGTCCTTTGCAACGACCGTGACACATTTCATTTTTTCGCAGGTGGAAATCAATCCACATAAACAAAGAGCAGACTGAGGCGTCTGCTCTTTGTCCGTTACCGAAACAGATGGTTCAGGAAAGTCTCCACCCTTCCTAGGTCTGTCAGTTTTTCATTACAGCTTAAGCTGTCCTTGCATATATAATTCCCTCTATTCACATAGGTCTCTTTCCCGCTCTTGACCCTTGTGACGAACAAGCCCACGTCTCCGAGGCTGTTACACAATGAACAAATCCCTTGTGTACTGCTGTTATCGAAAACGCCGGAAATGCCTTTCAGCTTGCCTTGATATTCCACAATCAAGTGCTGCTTGTGTGCCCTTGTGTCGAACCAGCCGATATACGACAGCCTCTGGAAATCCAGGTCATCCAAATCCGGCATCTGCAGCTTCTTCGCTTTCGGGAATAGCTTCTCCACGGTTTTCTTCGACACTTTCCGAAATGAGATGACGAACTGCTTCAGCTCTGCCAGGAAGACTTCTGCTTCCATTTCATCCTCTATTTCCAAAAGGCGGTTAAGAAGCATTTCCTGTGCATCGGTCATTTCCCCGAGCAGCTCCTCCACTTTCGAAAAGGCATTCATTTTCACTCCATCGAGTGTATCCGCGTGGTTCACCGTAGCATGGGCGCTGATGATATGGGACACCTGCTTTGCGATGAAGTTATATTGATCATTCCGAATAAATGCTTGTTCTGTGTTTTTCCGTTTATCCATTTCCTGTTAGCTCCCTTATCTTTTTAATCTATTTCAGATAAGTGCAAAGCCCGGACAGAAAAGGGTGCATTGGCGATTAGTAAACAGTCCCCTCACACAAAGTATCGCCTTTCCCAATAGGCTTTGCATGAGCTGTTACAAATTCTGACGCATGAGCATTCCTCTCAATTGCCATCAGGTATCACCTCCGCTCCCAGAATATCCAAGAAAGAGCATGACTGCAACAGTTGACGTTATAAAAAAAACCTATTGCTGATGCGCAATAGGTTGGTATGTACTATTTATTCCTCGTATTCTCCTCGATTTGGCGCAATAATTTTATCACGTAGTAAATGGCGGGGAGAGCGACAAGGTACAAAATAATTTCGATGTAAGTAAGAATCAAGTCAAGTAAGCCAAACATATAAAACTCCTTTGTATGAGAACCAATGCACTTAGGTACCAAATAAAGCGAGGAACCAGCCTCTACGATTGGTTCCTCGTTTTTGTCACATAGCAAGAAATGGACTGCACCTTCGCATTCTTTCCTGCACTTGCAAAAGTAAAAATAAGTGCAAATGCATACGACTGTGTATCCATCTTGAAAAAGCCATTCACGGCTCCTTGCTTACCGTGGGTGAAAGCATTGGCAATATGTACTGCTGTGACACCCTCTAGAGAAGAAAGCATTGGCACGATGGTGGCACTTCCAATATATGCTTCCGCCCCGGCTATTTCCAATTTGCAATCAGGAGCAAGTAGTTTCTCTAACTGTTGGTACTGTTGTTGGAATGCGGCAATCGTCAGCTGACGGATAAGCTCGCTTTTAGGAGAGTTGCCACATGATGCTATGCCTGTCACCTGTAGATTTGTCATAAGTACCTGCTTTCTTAAGAAACGATGATTTTCCGTTGCAATGCTCTTGTGACGATACGCTGATAAGCTTGTCGTTGAGGATTCTTGGCAAGCTTTTTACCATTCAGCTTCCCTATCACCTTTCGGACATCTTTATCATAGATGAGCAAATCACGGTATGGCTGCTGTTTCAGATATTGCTGGAACCATTCTGTTTTTCGCAGTTGTTCGATATTGTGCTGGATATCGTCTTCTTCATAAGTACCTGTCAAAGAAGACAGCAGCATAAGATTGAATACATCTAAAAGTAAGACCATCATATATCCTCCATTCTTTTCCTCATAAAGGAAAGTATACTAATTGTACGAAAAACAACGCATGAAGTTGCATTATTCAGCAAAAAACCTACTGCTTGATGGCAGTAGGTCATAAAATCTTTAAGAAGCAACCGGCTTCGTCGGTGTTCTCGGTGTATGTTTTGGATAGTGATTTCTTAAATATGGCAGCACCCAGCGGTCGAGTCCATAGCGTCCGGCATTGGCTCCAGCGACTAGTAAGAAGATCGTAAGCAAGACCATCTGTGCATTTGTGCTCACAGTGCCGCTGAAAAGGAAGGCGAAGTTCATCGTAATACCCATGAGGGCGGCGAAATTGGTAAAGACTCCGAGAATGAGTGCCATTCCGACAAGGATCTCTCCCCACATGACGAGGAAGCTGAACAGCCCGGCATTCGGCAAGGCCACCTGTTCCAGGAAGACTGCCCACCAGCCTTGTACCGCCGGATGCTCACCGCCTGCCTGTGCAATCGCTCCTTGCAGGAAGCCGCCAGCATCGAACCCACCGCCCGTCAGTTTGCCGAGTCCGCCCGTAAGCCACGTATATCCTAGATAAATCCGGATAATCGCCCAAAGCCCTGCAGCCGTTTTGCTGCTTCGAATCCACTTTATGATCATTTCCTTCCACACTCCATCCACGAGAATAGTTTGTTAAACATTTCACATATTAGATTGAGAGGGATCAGCGCTTTTCCTTCTACACTTGTAGTATAAACGAGAAGAATGGATTGCGCTTATTATTATGATCATTTTCACAAATCAGCAATAACTCTCTTACAGTTTTGTGACTTTGGATAAAAAGCGGTTTCAACATTGTAAATACGGTGCTGTTATATCCCCTTGACTTTGAGTCGACTCTAAGGTGTAGCGTAAATAATGAAGATACTGAATGAATTGCAGGAAGGGGAATTTTAAATGGCAGAAAAACAAACAGCAGGACGGGATTTGTTGGGGGCTTTCGCTCCGAAATTCGCTGAACTGAATGATGATGTCCTTTTTGGTGAGGTCTGGTCAAGGGAGCAGGAGTTATCACCACGCGACCGCAGTTTGATCACTGTTTCTGCACTGCTTGCGGGTGGAAATATGGAACAGCTCACCCCTCATCTCCAGAAAGCAAAAGCAAATGGCTTAATGAAAGAAGAAATTGCTGAAGTCATCACACATCTGGCCTTTTATGCCGGATGGCCGAAAGCTTGGTCAGCATTTCATATAGCCAAGCAAGTTTATGATGAAAATGAGAAAGAAGGATAACATATGACAACAACGAATGTAAGTAAGACCGATTGGCTGGAACCTGTTGACGAAGAGCGGTACAGCAAGCTGTGAATGGCATCGGCGGACAAGGAGAATGGACGATGGCATATCGTATAGGGGAATTGGCGAAACTTACGGGGCTAAGCGAGCATACCTTGCGTTTCTATGAAAAAGAAGGCTTGCTTGTGCCAAAACGGAATAGTGGCAATATCCGTGTCTACTCAGAAGATGACCGGCTCTGGACCGAATTCATCGTGCAATCGTGCATATGAAAGGGACCGGTATGTCACTGGAGGATTTGAAAAAATACAAAGAGCTTCGGGAAGCAGAAAGTGATGACTACGAGGAATTAGTCGCTCTTTTGATCCGGCATAAAGAAAATGTCGAAGCGAAGATTGCAGCGTATCAGCGCAATCTGGATCTGATGAACAAAAAAATAGCCATGTATACACAATATATAGAGGGCAATGAAGACAAGGATTTGTATGAGCGATTTGCGGAAAATAGAAGTACACATAAATAGCCTTTGCACATGACGATTTGGATGGCTGGAGAACCATGATGTCCTCCTTGACGACATTACCCATCAGCAAAAAAGTGGAGAGATATTGATTCTCCCCACTTTTTTGGTTACATGCCCGGTAATCCTTCCGGTGCTGATGAGAAATGAAAAATGCGTCGTCCCTCTTTTCAGCCTGTTCCAGACTAGGAATCAGGTTACTCTTTTTACACGGTCTTTCTTTGCCTTTCATCTTCCTGTTCACGTTCCACCCAATAGTCCGCATTCTCGATATTGACCTGCGAAGGACGGAACACGGGATCAAGCCCTTGCTTCCTTTGCGCCTTATAGTCCTTGAGCGCTGCCACCGTCGGTTTATACAGCAGGATGACAGCGATTAAGTTTACCCAGACCATCAAACCAAGTCCTATATCCGCCAATGTCCAAGCCAATGTAGCCGTACGGACCGTACCGAAGAATATCGCTGCCAGGAATAACACTTTCAAAATATTGGAGAAAATCTTCCTCGATCTCCCTCTGACAATATAAAATAGATTCGTCTCCGCAATATAGAAATAAGCAACCAATGTGGTAAAGGCAAAGAAAAATAGGGAAATGGCTACAAACGGCGATCCGAATCCTCCAAGTACTTCATCCACGGCTGCCTGCGTATATCCTGCACCTGCTTCCATTCCATCCGTATAATCGACGATATAGCCTCCCTCTGGATCGGTTACACTGTAATTGCCTGTCATCAGTATCATCAATGCGGTCGCTGTACAGATGAGCAGCGTATCGATATAGACGGAAAAGGTCTGCACCAACCCCTGCTTTACCGGATGGGATACTTCAGCCGCTGCCGCTGCTTGGGCTCCGGTTCCCTGCCCTGCTTCATTGGAATATAAGCCTCGTTTCACTCCCCAGCTTATGGCAGCTCCAATCATACCGCCAAACGCGGAGTCGACACCGAAAGCACTGCTGAAAATAAGTGCAAATGTACTTGGAATCTGCTCGATATTCGCAATAATGACGATAGCAGCTACGATTAGATAGAATAATGCCATGATCGGGACAGCATAGGATGCCAAGAAGGCGATTCTGCGGACACCGCCAAAGATGACATAACCTGTGATGGCAACCAAGGCAATTCCAGTAATCACCGGTCCGATGCCGAATGCATTATTCATACTGTCAGCTATTGCATTAGCCTGCACTCCCGGAGTCAAAAGACAGGTGGATACAGCCGCGACCACCGCAAAAATATAGCCGTACCATTTCCATCCAAGCCCTTTCTCCGCATAATAAGCTGGTCCGCCGCGATACTCGCCATCTACTTTCTTTTTATAAATCTGGGCAAGCGTCGACTCCGCAAAAGCAGCCGCCGACCCGAAGAAAGCAATGAACCACATCCAGAATACGGCTCCCGGTCCTCCTGCCGCGATGGCAGTCGCAACACCAGCTATATTCCCTGTACCGACTCTTCCGGATAGTGCGATGACCAGCGATTGAAAGGGCGAAACGCCTGATTCGGAACTTTTTCCGGTAAATGTGTGCACAACCATGTCCTTCAGATATCTGACCTGCAGCAAACCAGAAGCTATCGTATAAACGCCCGCAACCACCGCTATGAAAATCAGCATCGGCACACTCCATAAATAACCGCTTATCGACGTCAAAAAAGCTTCAAATCCCAATAGGATACCTCCTGAAAAAATGTATTTGAGATGGAATATATGTTCATTATGTCCAAAGGCTCGGTAAGATGCATGGAAGTTGTAAGGTTATATGACTATAATTTTGATTATTCAGAAAAATATCGTCATGCCTGACGAAGAAAATGGATCTGTGACAGCTCCTTTTCTTTCTTTGCAATAAAATGACCCAAGCTCCCCAGTGTTGGGCTTGGGTCATCCGTATCCTGGCTTTCCTTTGTACAGCTTATCGAAACGTATCATGTACCGGATCAAATATATCCTCTGCTGCCGACCGTACGACAGAGAAATTATCAATATTGAAATGTCCATGAAAAGCATTAGTCGCCTGCTTATCGAATACAGGAGCCTCTTCTGGTACGTGGATCCCTGCATATATCTGGAACCCGCTTCCTTCCCCTCCCGCGACATCTGTATCACGGACAAATAGGCTGTCGGCTCCTGCTTTGTGTGCTTTGCTTATGACGATGGCTACAGTATACGGTAACATGGACGGGAATGGGAGAGCATTCCTTAAAATTGCAGTTCCTTGCTCCGCCAGAGATAGGTCTGGATCAGCTGATTGGTATCCTCCAAATCCTTCACCGAAACGACCTGTGTCGTCTGGTCGAGATGCTCGATCGGGATATTCAGGATGCTTACCGGCGTTTTAGTGGACAGTTTCTTATACCGATGACGGAACAGGAATTCCAGTTGAAATGGGATGTCATGTGCAATGGCCAAATCGACCAGCTGATTTTTCAGGGTCTGATTGATTGGTATCGTCTTATCTGCCACTTTGATTGCGACACCGCTTCCCAGTTCGATTGCTCCCCGGCTTTTATGAGCGATTCTTTGCTGGGGGACGGACCCGATATAAAAGGCAGCTTCCCCTTCTAGCTGATTGGCAAGATGCTTCTTATTATGGAAAGGAAAGAAGATGATGGTGATGTCCCCTTCCGCTGTATCCCATTGCTGCAGAAGATTGATTGCAATTGCCGGTGCAATCTTATTATCCAGCCCTTTCCCGACGACGCGGCCGCTCACTTCGTCACCAAGATACAGGAAGTCATCGAATAATGTCACATGATTGCCTGGTTCCACCCCCATTTCACGTGCATCATGCTCGGTATTGGCCCCGATATCGATGACAGCGGCATGCTGACCTGCTTCACCTGCCATGACCACTCCGCACAGCAATCCATTCTTTGTCTCTACCTGGACCGATTGCCCTTGCGCATACGTCAACGAAAAATAATTCGCGTCTGCTACAAGCGCCCCTGACTCGGTGATCGATGTCACCACATAGATTTCTTCCTTCACCTCTGCCAGCAAGGTGATTTTTGGCGTATACTTTTCTCCATATTTACGGACAATAAGATTCCCCCGTCTGTCGAAGTGCATCTCATCCGCAAACGGCGTGATCTTATCGACGATTTGTGAAACAAACGATTGATTATACCCTTTGTACTTGGATAATTCCCGGATCAATTCAAACATGTTGCCTTCCCCTTTCGTATAGGCAGCGGGACAAATACAAAAGCCTCTCGGACAAGATGCGTCGAGAGGCTTCCTCTATTCATCTTATCTGCCGGTTATGAACCGATGGAATTAGCACAGTGTCTGTCGTCAGACCTGCTGCTGAGGCTTCGCAGGGCCATATCCCTCCACCTCTCTGGATAAGAAACATATACAGTTTTCAGAAAGTTTATCATTCCATTCAATGATTGTCAATATATCTTATCGGTATACTCAGGATAACTGGATGCAGGGAAAACCTATAAACCAAAGTAATAAAAAACAGCTGAAATTGTAATTAATAAAAAATTCTCTTCGGCTTGCAATATAAAAAATGAAACAAATAATGGATATTCAAATACTCTTATGCATCAAAAAAGCCACCAATAGGTGACTCAGTTATTCTCCAATTCTTCTATTTCTTTCTTTACTTGATTGGCTTTCTTAGATACAACCCAACTAATGATAGTCAGGATTACAGTTACTAACATGAGAATATCGCTAATTGTCTGTGATGTACTTCCAAATGGATAATCCCGAAGTAAGAGATACAACACCAGAAATATACCGAACCAATACTTAGATATAAAATCCCAGATTTTCATAGCTGCCTTCAACCCCTTTGTAATATTTTATTATATTACATAATTTTGGATAATGGAAGCTGACGATTATGGCGTTACAAACCCCATAGGACTTTACACTTATCCATTTAGCAGCATTGGATTGATCATTACAATAAAACCTCGGGCAATCACGCTGTCCGAGGTCCCTGTATCATGTAGCCGATTCATATGGATAGTCAGCCGGCATCCAGCTGGCACCGATACCGCCCCGTCCAAAATGAATTGCCATGACGGAGCTTATTTCGTTGCTGATGAAGACTTCTGCTTTATCACCGAATGCTTCCATTGCTTCCTTTAACTCAGCGGCAAGCTCGGTGGAATTCACATGTGTTATCCGGACAACCTGTTTCCCGGATTGCTCGATATTATGTCGTAATTTTTCCAGCATCCACTTCAGCAGGCGTTTCTTCGTGCGGACCTTACCCATGACTTCCAGCTTCGCTTCCTCAAAACCGACAATCGGTTTTATATGCAGGAGGTTTCCGATCCTGGAGGCTGTTTTCGAAATTCGGCCGGTACGCACCAGTGTAGTCAGGTCATTTATCGTAAGGTAGAGCTGGCTGTGGGAACGGTAAAATTCAACCGCCCTCAATATTTCATCGAAAGCTTCCCCTTGCTCCATGAGCTGGCACACTTTGATGACGATATTTTCTGTACCGATGGAGGCAGTATTCGTATCAATGACAGTGATCCTCCCGTCAGCGCCTTCGATTGTATCCCTGGCAATACGGGCGGAATTGACGGTACCGCTTACATTCTCTGTGCAGTGCAAGCTGATGATAGCATCGTATTCTGCCAGCAGTTCTTCATAAAGCTTTACAAATACCTCTGGTGACGGCAGGGAAGAAGAATATGCAGCCCCCTGATCAATGAACCGAAATAGCTGATCATTGGTGATCTCTTTTAAGTCAGCATAGGACTTGTCATCAATAATGACATGTAAATGGGCGTAATATATAAAAGGATATCGCTGTAAATCCTCTTCTCTCAGGTTCGTGAGACTGTCTGTCACAATTGCAATTTTCATTTATTCACCTCTAGTTTCAGTATAACGGGTATATAGGATAAAGATACAAAAAAATGCAGGAAATTATTCATGCATTCCAGCTGCCGGATGCAGCTTCCCGTTTCCAAGCAAAAAAGCTGCCGAGTGATCGGCAGCTTTTGCTCATTCAGGTGCTGTTTCATGTGATGGAGTAGTCAAATCAACTTCCTCCAATTTGTACACCTTCGTTTTCTTTTTGACTTTATAGATGATCCAGCAAAGCAGGAAGACCGGAATACCGATGTAGGATGCAATCAAGCTGCCCCAATCGATGCCGTCTGCTGTGAAAGCAGAGAAACTTTGGCCGATTATGACGATGACACATAGCACAAAGGCTAGTATCGGTGCGGCTGGATAGAATTTAGCTGTATATGGCAGATCCTTGATATCGTTTCCTTGGGCAAGGTATGCTTTACGGAATCGGTAATGACTGACAGCAATACCGACCCAGACGATGAAGCCTGCCATACCGGATACGTTCAAAAGCCATGTATACACGACACCATTCCCGAAGAAGGATGTCAGGAAGGCTACACAGCCTACCGCCGTTGTGGCGATAAGCGCGTTTACTGGTACGCCATTTTTATTCAGCTTACCAAGGAATGCAGGTGCTTTCCCTTCTTTCGCCAAGTTCCACAGCATCCGTGTGCTCGCGTACATGCCAGAGTTACCGGCAGACAGGACAGCAGTCAGGATGACCGCGTTCATGACTGATGCTGCAAATGCGATTCCCGCTTTCTCGAACACCAGCGTGAACGGACTCAGACGGACATCATCACTTGCCAGGCTTTCTGTTGTATAAGGAATCAGCATCCCGATGACGAAGATAGCCAAGATGTAGAACAATAGGATCCGCCAGAAGACGGAGCGAATCGCCTTTGGAATGGATTTTCTAGGATTATCAGCCTCTCCCGCAGCTGCACCGAGCAATTCCGTTCCCTGGAAGGAAAAACCTGCTGCCATGAACACACCAAGCAAGGCTAGGAAGCCGCCATTGAATGGAGCATCTTCCACCTTGAAGTTAGAGAAACCAGGTGAATCCCCGCCGAGGATGCCAAAAATCATCAATACACCGACGATGATGAAGATAATTACGGTCACGACTTTGATCAAAGCGAACCAATACTCTGATTCCCCGAAGCCTTTGACGGAAATATAATTCAATAAGAACATGATGATAAGACTGATGGCACTCCAGATCCAAGATGGTGTATCAGGGAACCAGAATCCCATGATCAATGTTACGGCAACGAGCTCGGCTGCGATTGTGATGGCCCAGTTGAACCAATAGTTCCAGCCGAGTGCAAACCCGAACGATTCATCGACAAAACGAGATCCATATGTGCTGAAGCTTCCGGATACGGGCATGAATGCCGCCATTTCCGCCAAGCTTGTCATCAAGAAGAATACCATGCAGCCAATCAGCGCATATGCAAGTAAAGCGCCCCCTGGACCTGCCTCACTGATGGCTCCCCCGCTGGCCAGGAATAATCCTGTACCAATGGTACCGCCAAGGGAAATCATCCCTAGATGACGGGCTTTCAGTTCCCTGCGTAAGCCCTTTTGTTTCGTGTTGTTTCGATTGCCCACTTTCTTTTCCCCTCTCTGTTCTTGCACAGTTGCGCTATAGATACGAAAAAAGGCCGTCCCGGATAGCTTGCTCTATCCGAACGGCCTTTACTTATAAACAGCATCATTCTCACAAAGATAGCGCAACACGCCAGCTTTGCTACTGACGTGACAGTCCTGCCCCTATTCGAGTGCAGGCCCAGCCGAAGGATTGGAGAGCCCATCCGGCTTCGGCAGCTGTTCCTTTCCAGCCTGATCGATGATCTCTCCAGATCTCCCAGTCTGTACTTTTAACAGCCGCAACCTCTACCTCATCAAATGATGAGGATTTGTATGCAATTGAAAAACTCATTTAACTGTACTACACACTTCGGCTTATTTCAACAAGAAATTTTTTCTTCATGAAGAGACACGCACTAAAAGCGCATGTCCTTCTTTATCATATAAGCTGTCTCTTGCTGTTTCTGGCTCTTTTGTTGTGATCTTTGCTGCGCAGGGAAGGCATGATCCAGTTATCAATGCCGAACCGGCCAGCATTCGATCCGCCGATCAGCAGCACGATTGCCAGGACGATCATGATCAGATTTTGTGTAAAAGCCCCGCTTAATAGGAAGGAAATATTCATCAATATCCCCATCAGAGCTGCAAATCCCGTGAAAGCACCAAGCAAAAGCGCCAATCCGACAAGTGTTTCCCCCCACATGACAAGGAAGCTGAATATCCCAGCATTGGGCAGGACGACAGTTTCGAGGAAATCTCCCCACCAGCTCTGGATGACACCCGCCTCCGAACGTGCCAAGGCTCCCTGGACGAATCCGCTGGCATCAAAGTTTCCGCTCATCAGCTTACCCAAGCCCGCTGACAGGAATGTGTACCCAAGATACAATCTGATCACGAAGAAGACGACTGCTGCTCCCTTGCTTTGCCGTGATTTGCTGATCATTATTCCTTCCTCTCCCCTCGCTGCCAAGTTTGTGAACCGATGTGGATCGGCACTCCACAGCTTCAGTATAGGGGGAAAATTAGAAGATGGAATATTTATACGAGAAATTTAATAGAATAGTAATAATTTTGAAAGATTTTTCCGGTTCACCTAGATTGGCACTGTATATACAGATTCCGCTTTTGCGATCCTTTAGAAATAGTAGGAAAGGCCTATCAAATGAAACAGCTTTACTGTATGGCAAGCCGATAATAATGATTTGCCTTCTCTTCTTCTCCTTTCAGCATGTAATATTCTGCCATGCGAAGGCTGTAATATTGCACACTGTCTTTCTCGCCAGTTGCTTCAAAATAGTCTATCCCCTGAGTCCATACTGCTTCAAAGCTGTCACGATCGACAAACTGCTTATGAAGCATAGCGAACGCCCACTGATAATGCACATCCCCCTCTTCCTTACTCTTGGCAAACCCCAGATGATAATAGTGCATGGCATCCTGGATGCGGTTAGCGCGGAAGCACGATTCTGTCAGATAGTAAAGACTCTTCATATAGTGCGTGCACGGATCGGAATGGACAGCTTTTTCGAAGTGGTTGACTGCTTCATCAAATAAATGCTGAACAAAACACAGCAATCCTAAGTTATGATGCACCATCGAGGTTAAATCCAGCGATGTTTCATGGGGTGCAGGCTGACAATCGAGCACCTCACGCAGATTACGTTCCGCTTGTTCGAAATTCCGTATCTCCATGTGATTCAATCCGAGCAGCAGCTTGCATTTAGCCAGATGCAGCTGTTGTTTATGAACTGCTGCAAAGCTCAGCGCTTTTGTTGTATGCAGTGCTGAAAGAGCTGGAATATAAGTCTGATAATACGCATTGGCCAGCTTATAGTAGAAATCCGCTTTCTCTTCTTCCTCCGTCATATAATTCTCTGCATACTCGTAATAGCGGATCGCTTCTTTCCATTTTTTCTTTTTAAAAAGAATCTGTCCTTTAAAATAATGATAAAAGTATGCATTCTGCCGAGACAATGAATGCCTCCGTGCTTCGAACTGCTCTAAAAGCTCCTCTGCAGTCCTCACTTCATTCCGCATTACCTGATAGCGTATATGCAGCAAATCTGCGGTAATTCGTTCTTCCTCCGATTCACTGGCATTTTTCATCGCATCGATTGTCTCTGCCAGAATCGCCGCTTCATTTTCTCTTTCCAGTTTCATCACATTATAGAAGTCATGAAGCAACTCCCCAAAAACCTTATCATCAACCGACAAAACCAGGCCCATGGTCACTTCTCCCCCCATTACAGATGCATCCTTATTTCATCATATTTTCCTGATCCTTTTTTATCAAAATTTTCTTTATATCTATTTCTCCATCGGTTGGGAATTTCCTCCTGTTTTGCAGAAAGCAAAAAAAGATTGACGGAATATCACCGTCAATCCTTTTATTTACTGCGTATAATTTTCTTGATTTCCGATAAATCGACTATTCTAGGCAGCGTTACAAGTCGATTATACGATTGATCTTTTACGAACACCTTTGTTGCGGATTCTTCAAGCAGCGTATGCAATACGTCTGGCTTATCGTCGAAATAATAATCAAGTCCCAATTCTTTGATGATATGCACCTTTTCTTGATCTTTCATACCGCAGAAGAACTGATTCTCCTTGACTGGAAAGCCTGTATCACGAAGCCAGTCCATCGTTCTTTCTCTATGCTCCTTCGGTCTGGAGGTAATATAGTAGATTTCATGACCGTCCTGCTCCAGTTCCTGCAATAGCTCGACTGCATCCGGAAACGGCGGGCACGCAGTATAATAGATTTCTTCCAAAGTGGCATTCCACATCTGGGAGCCTTGTTCATCTGTCAGCCCGAATGGTTCATGGATTTCGACTCGTTCCAGTTCATGAAATGCTTCGATTGGAATCTTTTGATTCAATTTCCTGTTATAAATATGGAAAGCATGCTCCCGCAAATTAATCAGTGTATCATCGATGTCAAAGCCGAATTTCATTGATTCTTTTCCCCTTTGTCATAGAGCGGATAGCCGATGAATTTGAAGTCTTGTCCGATTTTGATGATCTCCGTATCGGTCAGCTCCACTGCATCGGCCATCTTGGCAAAGCCCGTACCTTCCAGGAAAGTTGGTGCATCCTGTCCGCCGATTAATTTCGGGGCGAAGTAAAGGACGACTTTATCAATCAAGTGGTTTTCCAGGAAGGAGGCATGGATGCTCCCGCCTCCTTCAATCAAAACGGAAGAAACCAGCTGTTCACCCAATATCCCAGCCACTTCGTTTACGTCCACCCGGTTTGATCCGCTTGTCCGAAAGACTTTTATGCCTTGCGCCAGCAGCTCCTTCTCTTTTTCTTCATCCGCTTGCTGACTTGCGAAAATCCAAGTGTCAGCCAAGTTATCAGTGATCACCTTGGCATCCATCGGGATCCGCAAAGTGGAATCCAGGATGATCCGGATTGGATTCCGTCCATTCGGAATTCTGGCTGTCAGTTCCGGATCATCTTCTATAACCGTATTCACCCCGACAAGGATTGCCTTATTCTGACTGCGCAGCTGATGGACATCCTGTCTGGAAGCTGCCGATGTGATCCACTTGCTATCAAGCGTATGGCTAGCAATTTTACCGTCCAAGGTCGTGCCTGCTTTCAGCGTGATAAAAGGTTTCTTCTCGACGATGAACTTATTGAAAACCTCATTCATCCTGCGGGATTCTTCCTCGCGGACGCCGATGATCACCTCAATACCGGCTTCCTCAAGAATTTTCACACCGTTGCCAGCCACCAATGGATTCGGATCCAGCGCGGCAATGACTACTCTCTTTAATCCGGCCTCTTTGATAGCCACTGCACAAGGCCCCGTCCGACCATGGTGGGAACAAGGCTCGAGCGTGACATAAATCGTCCCGCCCCTCGCTTTCTCTCCCGCCATCCGAATGGCATGAATCTCGGCATGCGGTTCCCCGGCTTTCAGATGGGTACCGATACCGACAATGCGGTTGTCATTCACAATCACCGATCCTACCAGCGGATTCGGATCCGTTTGCCCTTTCATCGCCTTGGCGTTTTGCAAGGCCAAGTCCATATAGAAAGTGTGATCAGTCATTGCTGCAGATCTCCTCATCACCAAGGTGACCGGATCGGGCGATTTTCGTCTTCAGATATTTCTCGTTGAATTCCGATACATCCCCCCATAATGCCGACCGTCCGGAAAGCTCCATTCCTGCCTGCTCCATGGCAGCCAGCTTACGCGGGTTATTCGTCATGAGTGTAACAGGCTTCGTACGGAGTGTCTTCAGCACTTGAATCGCATCGGTATAATCCCGGGAATCATCCACAAAGCCAAGGCTTTCATTCGCTTCCACTGTATCATATCCATTTTCCTGAAGGATGTAAGCCATAGCTTTGCTGAATAAGCCTATTCCGCGTCCTTCATGATTTGCCAGGTAGAACAATGCACCTGTGCCATGCTCCACGATCCTCTGCATGGATTGCTTCAGCTGGAAGCCGCAGTCACAGCGCTTGCTGCCAAAAATATCGCCGGTATGGCAAATGGAATGCATCCGGATCAAAGCATCCTCGGCCTCGGCAAAATCTCCATACACCAATACACTGGACTGCTGCATTTCCGCCAGGTTCATGTCAGATAGCTTTTCGATGATTTTTTCATAGTCCTCGGCCACTTCATCGCAATTCAGCCAGCAGTACCATTGGAAAATGACTGTTTCCCCGTAAAGGTTCACAGGCAGTTTGATTGGTCCGACAAGATAAATCGCTCCTTCAGCTGTGGGTATAAGTTCAATTTTATCTTTTAAGATCGAAACGGCTTTCGATTCTAATTTCATATCTGTCATCCATCTTTCTCCTTTTTTATCAGTGTGTGTTAAATAACTGAATTTATGTAGGGCCCAGTTCCGCCCATCATCCTCTGGTCAAAAACAACTTCTTCCATCATAGTATGGCAAACAGCGTCTTGGAAGTAGGCACATATTGCTTATTCAGTATAAAAAAGATACCAGACTCTCTAGTCCTAACTATACACCGTCTGAGGAAAACGGAAAATAAAAAGGCTCCGCTTCTTGATGAAGCTGGAGCCTTACTCTATTGGCTGAGTGAAGTCAATTTATAAGGCAAGATCCTCCCCAGGTCCGTCAGGGTGATTTCTACCTGATAGCCTATTTTCCCGGCACTGAAAATGATGGTATGGAAATCCAAAGCACTTTCATCCACCACGGTATGGAAAACCTTCTTCATACCAATCGGTGAACAGCCTCCGTGTACATAGCCCGTAAGCGGCAGCAGCTCCTTTGCCGGGAGCATCCGGATCGATTTCTCCCCTACACTTGCCGCAGCTTGCTTCAAATCCAGCTCCTTGGGGACAGGGATGACAAATACATAGTGCCGACCCGATTTGCCGACCGTCACAAGTGTTTTGAACACCTGAGCCGGATCCTGTCCCAGCACCTCCGCCACTTCTGTTCCGCTGATGGCTCCTGTATCGGCATAGCTGTGCGATTCGTATGGTATTTTCCGTTGATCAAGCAAGCGCATGACATTGGTTTTATAATCCATGGATTGCATTCCTTTCTTCTTGGATGATCAGAACCTTTTCACGACAAATAATCCTGCTGTCATGAGAAAGGCAATCACTCCTCCGTATACGGCAAGCCACCCGAGCTCGATCGTATTGCAGCCTACCCCAATAAGTACGAGCAACAGACTCCCTGACAGAAATGATATAACGAAGAAGGCAGCCAGCAGATAATCTTTCATCATCCGGAAGGTGCGTTCATCCATATCAGGCTCTCGCCGCTTACGCTTGAACCAGCTGAGCATCATTGGCAGGCCAATTCCCCCGATGACTCCTGCCAGGATGATGAAGAGCAAGCCATTTCCCGATGGAAGCTGTTCCTCCGCGAGCTCCCATCCAAGCCATAAGCCCGCGAAACAGCAAAGCGTGATAAAAACATAGATCAGCAATTCGTAGCGTTTCTTCATCTTTCGCATCCTACTCCTCCTCCAGATAAAAAAGCTGTTCCATAGGCACATCAAAGTATGCAAGCATGCGAAGAGCAAGCTCCAAACTGGGATTATACTTCCCTTTTTCGATCGCATTGATCGTTTGACGGGTAATAGCCAAATCCTCTGCCATTTTCACTTGTGTAATCGATCGTTCCTGCCGTAGCTCTTTTACTCGGTTATTTACTTTCATCTGCAACCTGCCCATCCATGTGTAAAGGTACCTTTACACACAAGATATACCAAAAAAGACCAGATGTAAAGGATGCTTTACATCTGGTCTTTCATTTTATCTAAAAATGCCTTTACTTCCCGACTGCTTCTCAATTGGACGATCTGCTTGTCCTGTTCCAGTTGCGAAAGCTTATCCAGCAGACCCTGGCGTTTGTTCGCGGGAAATTCCCATACCCATTTCAGGAATTGGATATCAATTTTTTCCTTGCATCCTTCCTGCATATCAGGCCGCGAACGATTATGATACATCAGCCGTCTTTTCAGGACACGGTACAAACATAGGCATCGCGGCATATCCAGGAAAATGATCATATCAGCTGGTTTCAGCCGGATATCCAAGGTGCTGTCATAATTGCCATCGATGATCCAACCATCCTTTTTAACGAGCTGGGATTGAATCTCCCCCTGTTCTTCCTTGGAAGCGAGGATCCAATTCGGTTTCCAAAGTATCGCGTCCAAATGCCATACATCCAGATGCATTATCCGGCCGAGCATCCTAGCCAAAGTAGACTTCCCCGATCCAGGTGAACCGACTATGGCAATTTTGTTCATCCTCCCATTTCCTGCTCAAGCTCCGCTTCGGAAATGACACGGATGCCTGCTCTTCTGAACATGGAGGTTGTCACCCCTGCTCCCGCTTGCTTTTGCCCCTGGAAAGTACCATCGTAAATGACGGAGCTGCCGCATGACGGACTGTTTTCCTTTAATACGACCAGCTCCACCTTTTGCTCTTTGGCGATGGCTAAAGAGCGCGCTGCACCTTCTATGTACATATCGGTGACATCTGCACCCGACAGCTCGATGACTTTTGCTTTTCCATCCAAGACATCATACCCATTCCCGCCGATGATTTCAGCTGGTTCCCTTGGCGTCATAAAGCCGCCTAGCAATTCAGGGCATACGCTGATTGCTTTCTTCTGGGCAATCAGCTGTCCCACCATTGTATCCGTCGCAGGTGATCCATCATAGCGGACAGGCTTCCCTGCCAAACATGCACTTACCATTATCATAGCGATTCCCCCCTTATGCTTCTGGTTTTGCTGCACCTGTTAGTTCAAGACTGGCGCTATCCTTGCATCTCATCCCTCATTTTATCAAAGAATCTTCGGCATGATGGAAGAATCCTTTGACATAGAAAAGAGGCCTCATCCTGAGGATGAAGCCTCTTTCATGACAGCAAATCATCTACCTTCTCTTTATATGGCCGGAAGTCGATTGAACCGTAAAATTGGCTGATCAGCCGAACAGGATCTCCAAAAAAGAAATATTCATATAAGGTCTCCCTTGTGCCGAAGGAGGACATGGCAAAATCCCAAGCCACCCGGAACAGCTGCACGCGATCCTTCCCCGGTTTCGTCGCACCCTGCAGATAATGGTTCAATTCCATTCCTTTATCCGATTTGAACACCTGCACCGGCGGGATGCTCATCAGTCCGCTCGCCCCCAGCTGTTGGATCATCGGCGCAATCTCCATATATTTTCGGGCAAATATATTGGAAGCCACCTGGAGCGGCTTCAAATCCGGACAACATGCACCCCAACGATCAGGGGCAGCTCCTGCCTCCGCCTGCTGCAGCAGTGATTGAAGGACCTCCGATAGGATGAACAGCTTTGCTGCCTTCTCCCGCACATGATCATATTCCGCGATATTGATTTCCTCTATCAAGGATTGGATGAGGCCGATGATGAAATCAAGCTTTGCAATCCGCCGGATCAGCACCTGGTGTAAACCAAAGGGGGCGAAACTGCTCTCATTCTTGAAGCTGTTTGCCACTGCGACATTATCATAGTAGAAAATCCGCTCCCAAGGTATCAGGACTTTGTCAAACAGCACAATTGTATCCATCTCTTCATATCGGGCACTGAGCGGATGATCAGTTTTGCTTTTCCCGCCAGTGAAGGACTCCCGCGCTACGAAGGTCAGGCCCTCTGTATTACTCGGAATGGCAAATGCATAACACCTATCCTGCTCGAAGCCTGCGGAAGACATCACGACAAGCTCATCCGTAATGCCGCCTTGAGTGGCCAACAGCTTCGCCCCATGGATAATGATCCCTTCCGCATTGCGCCCGACGACTTTTGCGGCAATCGGATCGTCTTTCTGTTCAAAATAAAATCCCCCTCTGTTCACCTGGGGATCGATGAATGTATGTGTCATGGTCAGATCATGCTCTCGTACATATTCATAATAGCTTCGCAAATGAGCAGGGAAGCAATTTTCCTTCCCTTCCAATAACGAAGCGGAAGAAGCCAGCGCCATCAGGACTGTATTCATATAATCCGGGCTCCGTCCGATCATCCCGTGTGTCTTCTCCGCCCAGCACCTGATCATGCCGCTTCGCCGTGCCAAATCGCTGCTTGTTTCAGGCTTTAGAAAAGAAAGCCCATAAATCTCTCCGGAATCACGATCGGTATATGTCAGCTTATCAGCATATGCAGCATCATGCTGTAAATCATACAACCCCGCTTGTGTGCACATTACTCCTCGGAATGCAGCATGCTTGGAAAGAGGCTTATTGATGATCGTTTTGCCGCTAAGGACTTTATTGCCCATTGCATCGATTCCAGCAAGATAGTCCTCTCCAGTTCTCACAGCCATGCATTTCACCTCCGGCATTTTGTTACCCCGATTGGATGACCTGTTGTTCCCCTGCAGATACTAAAACATCATTCTCCCTTCCCTTTCTCTATCATTGTGCGCGCTGCCGCAAAGAAGACGATCAAAATGAAGATCCCGAAAGCAAACAGTATCGTAAACATGCGAAACCCTCCTCAACGAAGAATATTCCAAACGTTCACAAATTATTCAAAGCAAAGGTCTTGATAAAGTTTGTGAAGTATCGCACAATATAAATATAAAGAATGTGAAGTTATTCACATATTATAAATCTTATCAAAGGTGATGATCTACATGGAAAGAATCAATAAAGTAGCTTTAGTCGGTGCGGGATTCGTAGGAAGCAGTTATGCGTTCGCACTGCTCAATCAGAATATCGTGGATGAACTGGTGATTATTGATTTGAATGAGAATAAGGCGATGGGCGATGCAATGGATCTGAATCACGGTCAAGCATTTGCCCCTCGCCCGACAAAAATCAGCTATGGCACATATGCTGACTGCCAAGATGCCGATATCGTCTGCATCACAGCCGGTGCCAATCAAAAGCCCGGGGAAACAAGACTTGATCTGGTCAGCAAAAATGTCAAGATCTTCAAAGGTATTGTCGACGAAGTCATGGCTAGCGGCTTTGACGGTATCTTCCTGATTGCAACCAACCCAGTCGATGTGCTGACACATGCTGTCTGGAAATTCAGCGGTCTGCCAAAGGAACGTGTCATCGGAAGCGGTACGACACTCGACTCCAGCCGCCTTCGCTTCATGCTTGGCGAATACTTCGGAGTTGCTCCGCATGACGTACAGGCATATATGATTGGTGAACACGGCGATACCGAACTGCCTGTTTGGAGCCAAGCGACTATCGGGGGTGTGCCGCTTGCAGCGATGATGCAGACAGACAGCAGCTATAAGCAAGAAGATTTAGATGAGATCTATGTAAATGTCCGGGATGCAGCCTATCAAGTGATCGAGAAAAAAGGCGCAACTTACTATGGCATCGCCATGAGCCTCGCCCGCATCACACAGGCGATCCTCGGGGATGAAAAAGCAATATTGCCAGTAACCGCACATCTCGATGGAGAATATGGGGAGAAAGATGTCTACATCGGAGTTCCGAGCATTGTTGGCCGCAAAGGGGCACAGCAGGTCCTTGAGCTGCCTTTGGACGAGAAGGAGAAAGAACAGTTCAAGCATAGTGCCGGCGTCCTTCGAAATATCGCGGAATCTGCCTTTCAGACTGTGAACTGACCCAATTCCAACAGGAGGATGAAAATCATCCTTCCCATGGCAGGTTCAATTTCAACGTTTCAGATATAGAATCCTTATGGGACGAATTGAAAGAGGAAGTACATGTAATAGAAGAATTATTCTCCACTCCCTGGGGAAGCAAAAAATTTACGATCGCTGATTTAGACGGGAATGAATTGGGGTTCGTGGAGGAAAAGAATAGTTAAAAAGCCTGTCAGCAGCTGCTGACAGGCTTTTTGTCATTTCCAAATCCGACTGTATTTTTTCCTATACTTCTCATCTTCTACCGTCTGGATCAATTCCAGCGCCGTCTGTCTGATTCCTTCATCACCAAGCTGATCGTACAAATGCTTCATATTCTGGATGATATCGAATCGGATCAACGTATGATTCTTTTCATTTCTACCATTTACAAAGCGGTCTGCCATGCAGGACATGACTTTCCCTTTTAGGACATCATCGGCAAGCCCGACTTTCCAGATGGCTTGCAGACTATGCCTGGCGGTGACAAACTTCTCATCCTTCGTCACTTCCCAGAGCTTTGGCAGGTCAGTGAGCATTCTTTTTTCTGGATCGCTTTTCGCTAGATTGGCTAGATATTGAGCTGATCTGGATCGCTGATGATTATCTTTGTCCCTTAAACCTTCCAGCAAATCATCCCAGACCTCATATGCCCAGTCTACCTGTTTCCCTGTGGTTTGCAGGATATACAGATATGCTTCATAGCTTTCCTGCTTGTCCTTGGACCTGGATCTAAGAAATGCTTCTTTAATTCGGTCATCCATGTGCTTCCTCCTTATCTGCTTCATCCATACGATTCAGAATAACTTCAAAATCAAAAAGAACACGGGCGGGACAAGCAGCGCAGGCAGGAAGTTCATGGTCTTGAATTTCTTGATCCCTAGGATGCTCAATCCAGAAGCCATGATCAGCACGCCGCCCACGATGCTCACTTCATTCAGCAAATCGATATTCACGGTGCTTTCCAATGCCTTTGCCACCATATAAATCGATCCTTGCCATACAAAGAGAACACCAGCGGATATCGCTATCCCGAATCCGAAGGTGGAAGCAAGGACGAGTGAGGTTACGAAATCCAGCATGCCATTGGCCATCAAATAGGAATAATCCTTATGCAGCGCCGCTTCAACCGGTCCCAATATGGAAAGAGATCCAATACAGAACAGGAGGATGGCTGTGGATAGTCCTTCTGCCAAATTTGACTTGGAAAATTTCTTTACGAGATGGTTGAATCTTGCGTCCAAATCCAGACTTTCCCCGAGAATTGCTCCAATTGCCAAGCTGACGATGAAAAGAACGGAATACTTACTGGCCGGCAAATGCTCCACGATTGCGTTGGCCCCTAATGCCAGAGCCGCCAATCCCATGGCTTGGAGCAGGATTGTTTGATATCTATCCTTCATTCCCTTCTTGAATACGGTCCCAAGTGTACTTCCTATGATGATCATTGCTACATTGAATAATGTCCCAAACATAAACTATCCTCCAAAACTGCAGTTGACTCTTTACTGCACTGTCTCACGTTTTCTCAGTGTGGCGCGGAATACTTTATCTTTTGATTCCTTTTCCACTGCCTGCTTGAACAAATGCTCACCCATCTCCTCAAGCGGTATATGCATGCTTGTGATTCCCATCATTTGTGCCATCGGATGGTCATCAAAACCGATGATGGCCAGCTTTTCCGGTATATGCATGCCAACTCTGCCGGCGCAGGTCATCACGCCTGCGGCGACTTGATCATTCGTTATGATGAGTGCGGATGGCGGATCCTCCAAGCGCCGGATCTGATTTACCAGTCTTTTTCCATCCTCGAAATATAACATCTTATCAAACACATAATCCAATCGGTATGGCAGCCCCTTCGCTGCAAGGAAATCCCGATAAGCCGCTGCTCGCTCCTTACTGCTCGTCCCGCCGAGCCTGCTGACAGAGTAACCTATTTTCCGATGTCCCGACTCATACAAATAGGCGAGTGCATCTTGAAAAGCCTGATAATGATCGATGTAAGCAGAAGAAAGTGTATCTCCATTCGCTTTTTCGCCTACAACAATCGGTCCATATTGCGTGTAAGATGTAATCAAGTCCAAATCACAACTCCGGGAGCAGATGATCAGTGCATCTATTTGTTTTTGCCGCAGCATGTGCAGGGCTTCCTTTTCCCTCTTTTCCTGGTAATCCGTCTGAATCAATACAAGTTTATAATTATGCTTGAATGCTTGCTTCGCTATTCCCTTCAATAGCTGCCCAAAATAAGGGTGATCCGAAAAAGGCAGTACGACACCGATCAGCTGCGTCTTGCCTGTTTTCAGATGTACGGCATTCACGTTTTTCTCATACTTGGTCTGCTTGATCGCTTCCAGCACTGCCTTCCGTTTCCCCTCACTCACATAAGGGTGATCATTGAGCACGCGGGATACAGTCGTCACCGAAACACCAGCCAATTTGGCTAAATCCTTAATCGTCGCCATACGCTCTCCTTTATTCCACAGCTTTATCCTTGATAACAGTATAACGCTTACTCATTTCAAAAAAAACTTGACCTGATATCGTTTTCAGCACGTAACCTATGAATATGGGTACCGGGCATCGGAGCGTGATCCGTTCTGGCGGAGCGTGATCTGGTACCGGTACTTTTCCTCGATCAAAAAAGGCCGTACCGGCCTTTTTACTTTTACATGAGCTCCTTTATGTAATCATATACATTCTTCACAATCAGCACTGTCGTTACGACGATGAACAGGATCCGCACATAGCCGCTCCCCCGCTTGATGGCAAAACGCGAACCAGCGATGGAGCCGAAAATTCCGGATATTCCCATGATCAGCCCGACTGCATAGTGTACTTGCCCTAAAATGATAAAGAGGATGAGTGCTGCGATGTTGCTGCCGAAGTTCAGCAGCTTAGCGTTACCGGCTGCGTGCAAGAAGTCATAGCCTATGAATAGGAACGCAAACATGAGGAATGAGCCTGTGCCCGGTCCGAGAAACCCGTCATAAAAACCAATAAGCGCAAGGACAGCCGCGAAGATGAGCAGCCTTTTTGCCGTCAAGCGCTTAAAGGTCGAGACACTGCCCCAATCCTTTTTTATGATGGTATAAATCGCCACGGCAATCAGCATGACCAGCATAAGCGGCTTGAACAGTGACGGATCGATGATATGGACGGTCCAGGCGCCGAGCAGCGAGCCAATGAACGATAAAGGAAAATACTTCATGACCGATTTCAGTTCAAGATTGCCTGACCGATAGAACATAAGCGTGCTTGTAAATGACCCCATCGTCCCGGCCAATTTATTTGTCGCCACTGCAGCAGCAGGATTCAAGCCTGCAAACAGCAGCGCCGGGATGGTGATCAGCCCTCCCCCTCCCACTACAGAATCAATGAATGCGGCAAGAAATCCGAAAAGAGCGATGATTAAGATTGTGTCCAATTCCAATTGCATGAAGTCATTCCTGCCCTTTCTTTAAAAGATTTTATCAACCTCCTTATCTTAACATAAGGAAAATAGATGCAAGCAGTCCATTCTGAACCTCTGCTGCATGATGCCTGACGATATGCAGCTCACTTCTTCACATAGCATCCATCAATTACTCTTTATGCTTCAAAATACATTGACATTATGCTGATTTCATTCTACTATTTACCTAATTGATATTGATTATCATTATCAAAATTTCGGTGATTCAAACCATAAAGAAGGCGGGTAAATGAAATGAAAAAAGCAATGATTGCATGTATTGGGCTCTTTTTACTTTTGCTGAGTGCATGTGGAACTTCAGAGGAATCCACAGCGGACGGAAGTGAGAAAGAGACAAAAGAGACTTTTACTTACGAATCCGAAACAGGTCCGGTTGAAGTTCCTACCGATCCGCAAAGAGTCGTGGTCTTGGCATCTTATGCTGGTGATGTACTTTCCCTTGGTGTCAATATCGTCGGTGTCGATGAATGGGCCAAGAGCAGCCCTGTGCTTGCCGATGGATTAAAAGATGCTGAAACTGTATCGGAAGACGATGTGGAAAAGATCCTTGAGCTTAAGCCTGATCTGATCATCGCAGCTGATACAACAAAGAATCTGGACAAGTTTAAAGAAATTGCACCTACTGTCACATATACATATAACAAGGTCGATTACCTGACACAGCACGTCGAAATCGGGAAACTGCTGAATAAGGAAGAGGAAGCACAGCAATGGGTGGATGACTTCAAGGAACGTGCCAAGGCTGCAGGCGATGAAATCAAAGCCAAAATCGGGGAAGATGCCACTGTCACTGTAATGGAGAGCTATGACAAAGGGATGGGCGTGCTTGGCGACAGCTGGGGGCGCGGTACGGAAGTCCTTTATCAAGCGATGGGCCTTGCAATGCCTGATAAAGTAAAGGAAATGACTGAAAAAGAGGGATATATGATGATTTCCCCGGAAGTGCTGTCTGATTATGTCGGTGATTATCTTGTCATCAGTGAATACAGCGACCAGGATAATTCCTACCAGGATACAGAACTCTTCAAAGAAATACCTGCTGTCAAGGAAGGTCATGTTTTGACTGCGGATGCAAATGCCTTCCTGTTCAATGATGCATTGACCTTGGATTACCAGCTGGACTTCTTCAAAGAGCAATTCTTGAAGTAAGTGCTGGATGATGGGAAGACGCAGCCGAAAAAGGAGCTTGGATCATCCAAGCTCCTTTTTATTTGCAATGAATCTTGATTCATATGATGTTGCATTGGATTTACTTTTATTCACGATCAATAAATAGCCAATGAAGATGACATGGACGATTGAAACAATGATACTGCCTTCCATTTTATATATGCCGCCTGATAATAATTGATTTCCTTGAAAGGAACTGTTCAAGAGATTTGGATAATCACTCGCCAATGATACACCGCCAAGTACAATCGCTCCAATCGTATTCCAAGTAAAGTGGGCTATTATGGGGGCTGTAATCGTACCTGTATATTCTAAAAGCAATGTAGCAAATATACTCATCGAAACGACATTGAATACTGCGATCATACCTGCTTCAAAAGCTCCGCCGTGCATCACTGTAAATAAGATGGTAGTAAAAACAGCTGCCGCAGCTGCATTATATTTTTGCTTCCATAACTGATATAGATAACCTCTCATCAGCAATTCCTGCATAGCAGCATTCAATAGGGAGGCCAGAATCCAAACCCAGATAAAATCAATATGGCTGTGACCTGTTATATGCATTGTTTTTGTAAGGAATAGGATCGCTGCCACACTCCCCAGCCATAGGATACCTGCTGCCATGCCGATCAGTGAATTTTTAAAGAATCCGTAAGTTATCGGAATCCGTATTTTCCCCTTTTCTATGATAAGAACAAAGAAAACAGAAAATAAAGCAACTACCGCAAAAGGGGAAAACTCCCACCATAATCTCAAAAATGCTGGATTATTCGTTTGTATATCGGGCGTAAAAGAAATGATAATCGCCCATCCGATAAAAAAGATGATCGTTTTCAAACATGTAGTCAGTAACTTTTTCATGACGCTGTCCTCTCTAATCTAGTCCCCAATCAAGATGGATAATAAGAACCCTGCCCCGCTAAAAATGGCTCACTGAAAGTTTAGTGAACTACCATTAAAATTATATAATATTTTCCAGCGTCTTCCTTATAGTATTTCTCTATGGCCCGGATGTCCGGCAGCAGACAAAAAAGCCCAAATCATAAACGATTTGAGCTTGGCACATCATACTTTCGCTTTATCCTTGGCGAGTTCGAAAGTCAGCTGTTCAGGCCTGCTTCTATGGCCAGCTTTCGGATCAGCATTCAAGAAGTTCTTCAACAGCTATACAAAACCAATCAATGTCGCAATGTGTTTACTGCTTGTATATTCAGCACTCTCCATTCTGTGAGATACTAAAAAGAAGAGCGCCGGAAAGTCAGGGTCACTGGCCTTCCGGCACTCCTCTTTTTTCCTATATGACTCAGTAAGGATCCGTTTCGCGGCTTTTCTTCACAGCCTCATCTGTTGCTTCGTTGGCTGCTATTGTACCTTGACCCATACCTTGACCGAATTTTGACTGACCTGCTTCACGGCCTGGAACTTGGTTGTCCATTTTTGCTTCCTGGGCTTCTTTCATTACTTTTTCGATACCTTCCTTCACACGGCGGCCATATTCTTCATCGGCTTGTGTGAAGTGATGGATCATCGCATCCTGGATTCGTTTATCGCATATCGCAAGCGCTTCGGAAAGGTTCTTGATCAATTCATCGCGCTCCCAATCTTCGAAACTCCGGTATGTGTGACCAGCTTGTCCATAATTGTTGGGGCGGTCGATCGGTGCAGACATCGCCGCAGCATTATACGTCGGCTGATGCGGCTTGCGATTCCCTTTACCTTCCTCCTGATATCCCCCGACCATGGATGGCTCATAGTTGATCGATGGATTTTCCCCAGACTCTTTCGGATCACGTGTATCCATTTGACCGCGGTGCTGGTTAGTGCGGACAGGCGCTTTAGGTGCATTGACAGGCAACTGCAGATAGTTCGCCCCTACACGGTAGCGCTGTGTATCCGAATAAGAGAAGGTACGTCCCTGGAGCATTTTATCATCCGAGAAGTCCATCCCATCAACAAGAACACCAGTACCAAAGGCTGCTTGCTCAATTTCCGCATGGTAATCGACTGGATTGCGATTAAGGACCATTTTCCCGACCGGCAGCCATGGGAACTTATCCTCCGGCCATAGTTTAGTATCGTCAAGCGGATCAAAATCCAATTCCGGATGATAACCGTCTTCCATGATCTGCACATATAGTTCCCATTCAGGGTACTCTCCCCGTTCAATTGCCTCGTACAAATCCTGGGTAGCATGGCCGACGGTTTTCGCTTGGATTTTCCTTGCTTCTTCTGTTGTCAGATTGCGAATACCTTGCTTCGGCTCCCAGTGATACTTGACCAATACAGCTTCGCCTTTATCATTTACCCATTTATAGGTGTTTACGCCGGAACCTTGCATATGGCGATAGGTAGCCGGGATACCCCATGGAGAGAATAGGAATGTAATCATATGGGTTGCTTCGGGACTGCGGGATACAAAGTCGAACATGCGGGCTGGATTCGGAACGTTTGAAGCTGGATCTGCTTTGAACGCATGAATCATATCAGGGAATTTCATTGCGTCACGGATAAAGAAGATCTTAAGGTTGTTCCCGACCAGATCCCAGTTCCCATCCTCTGTATACATTTTCACGGCAAAGCCGCGCGGATCCCGATCCGTTTCAGGTGAATCCTTCGCCCCTGCCACTGTGGAGAAGCGGACCATCAAAGGCGTTTTTTTACCAGCACCGGAAAACACTTTTGCGCGCGTATACTTCTCTACCGGTTCATCCCCTACTTTTCCGTATGTTTCAAAATAGCCGAATGCTCCCGTTCCCCGTGCATGTACGACACGCTCTGGTACTTCTTCCCGGTCAAAGTGGGAAATCTTCTCGATGAAATGGTAGTTCTCCAATGTTGCCGGACCGCGATCGCCTATTGTACGGATATTCTGGTTATCCAAGACAGGATGCCCCTGGCGTGTTGTCAAGGTATCGCGTTTTACGTCTTGTTCATTTGAGGAATTCACATCTTTGTTCTCTGCCAAAATAAAAACCTCCTTAAAGTATTCAGTCTTATCTTTCCTGAAAAATGACATTTCAAACTAAAATAAGTATGCCACCTTCAATAATCAATATCATTTCACATTGATTACCATAAAATTGAATTTAGTTTAAATCCTAAGAAAAATTCATGCGAATAATTGACTCCTAATGGAATCCTTCCCTGATGGAACCGATCTTAAGCGTTTTTTTACGGATTATTTTTCTTATCTAACCCCTCCCTTCTTCCATAATGGCGACAAATGAAAAATACCCATTCCGCCGCTGGCGGAATGGGTATTTCTCGTATGGAAGCCGAAAGGAGCTTTATTTACTTGAATGCAGAATCGCTCACCAGTACATCCGTATCCTTCAGGACAGTGCTTGCATAGTTCTTTCCCCACTCATACATCGCATCAAGTATCGGCAGCAAGGAAAGGCCTTCTTCGGTCAGGGAATATTCAACTTTTGGCGGGACGACCGGATACACTTCCCTATGTACAATTTTATCGTCCTCCAATTCCCGAAGCTGGGAAACGAGCATGCGCTGCGTAATACCCGGAATCAGTCCCTTCAATTCATTGAAGCGTTTCGTTCCTTCCTTGCCCAAATGCCACATGATCAGCATTTTCCACTTCCCGCCGATGATGGACAGCGTCAGTTCCTTCTCACAATTGAATTTTTGTTTCTCTAAACGACTCATCCGCCATTCCTCCTTACAGTATACTATTCGTCACTATGTAAGAAAAAAGTGCGTACTTACATAGAAAAAGTATAATTCCTATAATGAAAGTTGCAAAGGATAACCTATTTGGTTATACCACTCAACCTAGGAGGGATATCACTTGAACAGATTCACCATACCCCGGGATATTTACTTTGGCGAAGGTGCCTTGAAGGTTCTGGAAAGCATCGAAGGAAACAAAGCCATGCTCGTCATTGGCGGGGGTTCCGTCAGAAAAAGCGGCGTGCTGGACCGTGTCCAGGCCCATCTTGCAAAAGCCGGCATCCAGACAGAAATAACAGAAGGCATCCGGGAGGAACCTACAACTGATAAAATCAATGAAGCATTGGAAGCCTTCCGGGAATTCAATCCTGACTGGATCATCGGTATCGGCGGCGGTTCCGTCATGGATGCAGCCAAAGCGATGTGGGTGTTTTATGAGCACCCTGGATTATCATTTGAAGATGCCGCCAAACCATTCGAATTGCCAGCATTGCGCTCCAAGGCCAAGTTCATCGGTATTCCTACAACAAGCGGCAGCGCATCGGAAATTTCGAACCTTTCTGTCGTGACTGATTCCAAAACAAACATCAAATATCCATTGGCCGACTTTGAACTTACGCCGGACATCGCCATCATCGATCCGATTACCATTTTCGACATGCCCAAAAACATCACTGCCTTCACTGGCATGGATGCTGTGACGCATTGCATCGAATCCTATGTTGCCAAGCCAAGAACTGTATTCACGGATTCCCTGGCAATCGAAGGGGCAGAGATTCTCCGTAATCACCTGATTCCATCTTATAATGGCGAGCGCATCTCCCGTGAGCAAGTCCATTATGCTCAAGCAATGGCTGGGATGGCATTCGCCAATGCCGTACTTGGCAATGTCCATAGTATGGCCCATAAAAGCGGTCCCACTTTCGGAATCGCCCATGGATTGGCGAATGCAATCTATTTGCCGTATGTCATCCAATTCAATCGGACTGTCTCCGAGGAAAGATACGCTGTCCTGGCCCGCCGCCTGCAGCTAAGCGGTGATAATGATTCCGAACTGACGGATTCCCTGATCGAATGGATACGTGATCTGAATCGACAAATGGATATTCCATTGAATTTGCGTGACTTCGGCGTCAGCGAAGCGTTATTCAATGCCCACGTGGAGGAGATGGCTGCCAATGCAGTTACAGATCCATGTACCGGAACCAACCCGCGCGAAACTTCAGCAGAACAAATGAAACAGCTGTATATTGCCGCGTTCGAAGGAAAAGACGTAGATTTCTAAACCTAAAATAACACCTGGAGGGATCGATTTCTCCAGGTGTTTCTTGTTACCATTCGCTTTTTACATCCTTCAGATCTTCATATACCTTATCCGGTGCCTGCCCCAATTTCTCGGCTGGTGTTCCTTTACGATCAATCCAAGCTGTATGAAAGCCGAAATTCTTCGCACCGGCAATATCCCAGCCATTCGAGGATAAAAAGAGCAGCTCTTCCCGCTTCACATCCAATCGCTTCAATAAATAAGCATAAGAAGCAGTGGCTGGCTTGTATTGTTTTATTTCATCGACACTGATGATCATATCGAAGTATGCATCAAGCTTCGCATGCCCTAAGAGCGGTTTCAGCATACTATCGGGTCCATTTGAAAAAACAACGAGCTGCCTGTCTTGGAAATACTGCAGTACTTCTTCTGTTTCTTCATAGGGAAGCAGCCGGTTATAGGCATCCATCAATTCCAGGATCAGTTTGTCAGTATAACTGCATCCATGCATCTCCAAGGTATACTGCAGAGCATCTCTTGTTACATTGGTAAAAGGCTCATACTGCCCCATAAGCTGGCGGAGGAAAGCATATTCCAGCTGCTTATTTCTCCATGCAGCCGCTATGGCCTCGCCTTTTCCCGGAAAATGCCGATCGCACGCCTCCTGCACACTATGGACATCGAACAGCGTACCGTACACATCGAAAGCAATCGCTTTTATATCAGCCATTGGAAACTCCTTTCTCCTTTTGTTCCTGCTTCTTCTCCGTTTTGTACCGCATGATGAAAGATATCGGAACCATGACAAGCATCAGGATACCGGAAATGACAAACGCCTCATTGATCGTTTGCAGACTTGCCTGCTGTGCAGCCTCCCCTGCCGCCGTCAAATGTGCTCGGCGCACCTCGAAATAGATGCTGAAAAACACGATTCCGAAAGCTGAAAACATTTGACGAAGGACATTGTTCATCGCAGAACCTTGCGAGACAAGATGCTCTGGTATGTCGTTCATACCTGCAGTCGTGGCTGGCATATTACTCAGGCCCAATCCCGCTCCTCTGATCATATTGATGACAAGGATCAGCCAGAAAGGCGTAGATAAATGCAAGTTCCCGATCAGGAAAGTGGATATTGCCAAAATCAACAAACCAGGCGGGACGACCCATCGCGGCCCTTTTTTATCCAATAGCCGGCCTCCCAGTGACATCATGCCCCCGCTCAGCAATGCTGCCGGCAGAAAGAGCAATCCTGTCTGTATCTCACTGAGACCGTAAACATTTTGGATCAGCAGCGGCAATAGGAAAATCCCTGAGAACAGCCCGATGGATGCTGTCGCTGTCACTGCTATCGAAACCGCATAGGTTGGATTACGGAAGAGCGATAGCTCCAATAGCGGCTGATCCTTTCGTCGTTCGTAAAAAACAAAAATCGCTATCGCTGTCATACCTGCAGCAATAAGCGCCAAATTAGATGGCGATACAAGCACATCCAATGTCTGCCCGCGTCCCAATGCATACAGAACCAAGCCAATGCCAAGCGTCACGAACACAAAACCGCCTTTATCGAAGCGGCGCTTCGGATCAGGCACAGTCGATTTCAAGTAGCGGCTGGCCATCAATAAACCGAGAAGGCCAAATGGGAGGTTGAAAGCGAACAGAAAAGGCCAGGGGAAGTAAGCAATCAATACACCGCCGACTGTCGGTCCGATGGCAGGAGCCACCATCGCCGCCACACCATATACACCGACAGCAAGACCGCGTTCCTGCTTCGGGAAGGCTTGGAAAATGAGTGCCATCGAAATCGGCATCATCAAACCGCCGCCGATACCTTGGATAAAGCGTGCCGCGATGACGAATGGCAGACTGCCGGAAAAGATCCCAAAGACGGACCCCGCCAGGAAAACGACGAGACCCAGCAAGTAAATCGACTTCTTGCCGAATCGATCTCCCAAGTAACCTGTGACAGGCATGGTCATTCCCATTGCCACCATGAAAATCGTCAGGATCCAGCCCCCACTGACAGCATTGGCATCGAAAGTGGCAATCAGCGATGGCAACGCCGGATTAAGCATACTATTATTCAAAATGACAGTGAATGTCCCGAATAGGACAGCAACAACGACCAACCATTTGGATTCTAGTTTACCCACATGCATGCTCCCTACCGTTCTTTCGCTTTGCCGCGGTTGTCAGCGCTTTCTATTTCACGACCAATACTGGGCATTTCGCTCTTTTTATCACCTCGGTACTCACACTTCCTACCACTAGCTTTTGGAATCCGTTCAAGCCGCGCGTCCCAATGACAACCAAGTCAAACGCATCATTGTTGGCTTTATTGGCAATCATTTTTCCGGCATCGCCTCGTTCGATCGTACGGGTATAAGGGATATTCGCATTCCGAAGCTTCTCTTCATTAGGCTGGATGCGCAGCTCCCCATCACGATGCACATCATCGGGCTTCACCTGCTGCAGAACGATCTCACTATTCTTTATCTCCTGCAAAGCATTGACTACTTCAAGCTGTACAGGATGTGCACTTGCCTGACAGATTTTGATTACTTCCTCTGTCGCTCGGATCGAGTGCTCCGAACCGTCGACGGCCAAAAGAATCTTTTCGTACATAATAGCGCCTCCTCCAAAACCATGATAGTAGCCATTTCCCCTAAAATGATCCACACAAACGAGAAGACAAAAAAGCTTCGGCACCCGAAATTTCATTGTATGAAATTAACAATAACATTAAATATCCATTTGGAAAAGTATGAGATGATGGAGAAAAGATCGGGGGCTTACATATGATTGCCAAGACTATCAGTTTCATTGTTATATGCCTTTTGATTACCGGAGTGGTTGTCTGGACATTTGCTGCCTTCGATGAGAAGACAGTCATTAAGGATAAGATCGAACGGATAGAAGTATACAAGGCAGAAGCAGCAGAGCCATCAGAAACGATTACCGACAAAGGATACATCGAGGGTTTACTGAAATGCATCAATGAATGTGAGCGCGAGGAAATGAGCCAGGAGGCGTCCTACGCAGCTGCTGATGTGAACCTTATTTTATATGGAGAAAAGGCCGATTATGAAGTCGGCGTTTGGCAGCAGGCAGGGACCGTCAGCTTCGTCTATGATGCCGCTATAATCGATAGCGATTTGGAACCTTTCCCTGTAAAATAGAAAGCCGCCCAACCAAGGGGCGGCATTTTTTATCATTGGTTATCTATTCTCGATAATTTGCATCCGCTCATTGAACCTCGTCGGATAAGATAAAAAGCCCAGCATGATACTTGTCACGATTGCAGTTGTCAGCAAAAGAAACAGAATGAGCAGCTGGAACATGACTGCCTGGAGCGGATCGGCTCCGGCAATGATCTGCCCGCTCATCATACCAGGCAGCTGAACAAGACCTATCGTTTTTTGGCTCTCGATGGTGGGGATCGTGCTTGCCTTGATTGACGCAAGCAATGATTGCTGGATCGCTTGTTTCGGTGTACCGCCCAGTGATAAAATGAGCTCCATCTCCTCTTTTCTGGATGCCACTTCCGCAGTGAAGCGATTCAGGAACAAAATGCCCAGCACCATCGAGTTCCCTATCACCATCCCGCTTAACGGAATGATATATTGCGCAGTCGGCGGTGTGATCCGCAGCCCCAATAATATCCCTTGTGTCAGTATTTCAATAACAATGAAGGTAAGCACCAGCTTCCAGGTGATGCCTCTGATGGATGCCCCTTTTTTCCTGGCGTTTTGTGTTGCTGCACCGATCATCAGTGCCACCATCAGGAGGATATACATGATATTTTCCGAATCGAAGATGAACTGCAATACATATCCGACTGCAAACAGCTGGATGATGGAACGAATGGTGGCAACGAGTGTATCCTTTTCAAGTCCCAGCCGCAATGTCTTGGACAGAGCAAGCGGGATCAGGACAAATATCAAAGTAAGCAACATGGCTTGTACAGTCATTTTTCCGCCTCCATGACAAAGCTTCTGACAGCTTCATTCCCCGGATCATCCAATAATTCAATGGCCCCCGCTTCGGCAATTCCCCCATCCATCATGACCCAGACTTCATCGGCCACCGACTGTGCCTGCTGAAGGCTATGCGTGATCCAGATGACAGTGGTTCCATGCTCTTTATTGATCCGTTTAATGAGATTCTCGATATCCTGCTTGGAAACTCGGTCCAAAGAAGATGTGATCTCATCCAGCAGCAGGATTTCCGGCTTGTTCAGCAATGTCCGGGCGATGGAGACCTTTTGCTTTTGCCCGCCTGACAAATCCCTGCTGTTTTGATCCAATATATCCCGCTCCAGTCCCACTAACCTGGTGATTTGTTCTGCCCTGTCATTTGACAGCCCCTTTCCAGCTAACTGCAGCGGCAATTCCAAATTATCCCGGACACTGCCCTCAAGCATGATTGCCTGCTGGAGGACGACGCCCACATGACGGCGCAGGGCAACCGGATCATACTGTGCAATATCCTTTCCATCGATCAGGATGCTCCCGCTTGTTGGTGACAGCATACCATTGCATAACCGAAAAAGTGATGTCTTTCCAGCACCTGAGGGGCCAATGACTGCTGTAATCCTGCCTTTGGTGAAGCTGCCCGTTACATTGCGGATGATTTCATGCTTATTTATTTCATACGTCACTTTCTGTAAAGTGATGGCGGCTTGCTGGCACATTCTTTTACGTCCCTTCTTTTCCTGATACCTTTCCCCAGTCTAACCGAGTAAAACGCATTAAGGAAGTATGATCATCAGTGAATTTATGTAAGAAAAAACACCTCTGCTTGAGAGGTGCGGGAATTGGAATTAATAGTGCTTCAAAAAATAAACCAATGACTGCAATTCGATTGCCAGATCGATATGATGCACACGGATATTGCTGGGCACTGCGATACGCGCAGGGGTAAAATTCAGGATTCCGGCAATACCGCATTCGACAAGGCGGTCCGTGATTGCTTGGGCAGCATGCGCCGGCACCGTCAGGATAGCTGCGCTTACATTGCCGATATATTTCTCTAAGTCATCGATATGGTAGACGGGGACCCCGCCGATATTATGATCCACTTTTCCGGGATCGGTATCGAATGCCATTTCGATTTTTGTATTGTTATTTTTCGTGAAATTATAATGCAGGAATGCTGTACCAAGATTACCGACCCCGATAAGTGCCACTTTCGTGATCTCGTCTTGATCCAGTGTCTTCCGGAAGAAGTTCAGCAAGTACTCTACATTATAGCCATAGCCCTTTTTGCCAAGTGCTCCGAAATAGGAAAAGTCACGGCGGATTGTGGCCGAGTCGACTTTCACCGATTCACTGAGTTCCTTCGAGGAAACCCTTGTTTTGCCTTGCAGATGCAGGCTGTTAAGGAACCGATAATAAAGGGGCAGCCGCTTTGCCGTAGCTTTTGGTATTTTATTTTGATCCATATACATGCTCATTTTTCCTCCTAAAGCCTGCAGCTTCCAAAAGCGAACTTCGTGCAGCCATGCAGCTGGTCAAAAAGGCCTCTCGGACTAGAACAGCATGGTTCTGTTACCTTTTCTGAATATGACCAGCCCCATTCCGAGTAGACGGTATGATGGGTTGCAGACAGGTTCCCTTCCGGCATCTGCAAGGAGTTACAGATGCTGCCTGCGGCTTCGTCCTTGAATTGTTACGATATGATACTTTCACAAAGTACGATTATAGTTAACACCTTATTCTAACAGATAAGAGAAGGAAAGTCTTGTACAGATTCACAAAGAAGATGAGATTGGGGCATCTTGTCTCCATTTTAACAAATCCATTCACGATGTCCATCCGCATGAAAGCGTATACGCGCAGGAATTCGGCGCTTGCTACTGTTTTGTCACATAGGATACACTGATAGTATGAGGTGAACAAGATGATTTTATTGCAAGCGAACAATATTACAAAACTATTTGGCGCAGATGTCATTTTATCAAATATAAAGCTGGAAGTACAAACACAGGATCGTTTGGCCATCGTCGGTCGCAACGGTGCCGGTAAATCGACATTGCTGAAGATCCTGGCAGGGGAGTTGAGTTCTGACGAGGGGAATGTATTCCTGTCAAAAGATGCTACCCTAGGTTATTTGGAACAGCATACAGGCTTGGAGTCCGAAAAGAGCATCTTGGAGGAAATGAAGACCGTCTTTGCTGATTTGATCCAGCAGGAAGAAGAATTACGCCGTCTGGAAGCAAAGATGGGCGACCCCGATCTTATTTCCGATGAAGCGGCTTACCAGCAGCTATTGACGAATTATGATACAAAACAGCAGGCTTTCCGCCTGAATGGAGGCTATCAATATGAAGCGGATATCCGCTCCGTATTGAACGGGCTTAATTTCGGCGATAAAGATCTGTCCACCCCTATCGGTTCCTTGAGCGGCGGACAGAAAACCCGGCTTGCCTTAGGGAAGCTGCTGCTTCAAAAACCGGATGTATTGATACTGGATGAGCCGACCAACCATCTGGACATTTCCACGCTGGACTGGCTGGAAGGTTATTTGAGCAGCTATCAGGGAGCTGTCGTAGTCGTATCGCACGACCGTTATTTCCTCGACAAAACAGTCAATACCGTCATTGAGATAGCCCATAATCACTCTGTCCGTTATAAAGGAAATTACAGCAGCTATCTGGAACAGAAAGCTGCCAATTTTGAACGGGAAATGAAGCAATACGAAAAGCAGCAGGCCGAAATCAAAAAGATGGAGGAATTCGTCCAAAAGAATATTGCCCGTGCTACAACCACCAAACGGGCTCAAAGCAGACGCAAGCAACTGGAAAAAATGGAACGAATCGATCGTCCGCTCCAGGATGCATCATCTGCAAGACTCACATTCGATATCGATAGACGCAGCGGGAATGATGTATTGAAAGTGAAGGACTTGGCTTATCAATACCCGGAGAGTGCCTCCCCTGTCTTCGAGCATGTCACCTTCCATATGAACCGTCAGGATCGCATTGCCCTTACTGGTCCGAACGGAACTGGTAAAACGACATTGCTCAAGACAATCATCGGAAAGCTTCCCGCTAAATCCGGACAAGTAGAGCTGGGTACCGGCGTCAGCATCGGATATTATGATCAGGAACAGACTGAACTCCATTCTTCCAAGACCGTTCTGGCTGAGCTTTGGGATGAATATCCGCTTATGGACGAAAAGGATATCCGGACCATCCTCGGTAATTTCCTATTCACTGGCGATGACGTCCTGAAAGTGGTCAATACATTGAGCGGTGGGGAAAAAGCCCGCCTCGCACTGGCCAAGCTCATGATGCAGAAATCGAATCTGTTAATCATGGATGAACCTACCAACCACTTGGATCTGGATAGCAAGGAAGTATTGGAGAGTGCATTGGCTGATTACCCTGGCACCATCCTCTTTGTCTCCCATGACCGATACTTTATGAACAAAATTGCCACACAGGTGCTGGAACTTGCAGACAAACAGATAGTTTCCTACCTAGGCAACTATGATTATTTCCTTGAGAAGAAGCAGGAGCAGCAGGAAATTGCGGAATTGGAGGCATCTGCTGCAGAAACGAAGCAGTCATCTGCCAGACAGGAGAATAAATCCACTTATCACCAGGACAAGGCACTCAAGCGGGAAATCCGGAAACGCGAAAGACGCATTGCCGAGCTGGAAGAAAAGATCGCCGAATTGGAGACAGAGATCGAAAGCAATGAGACATTGCTCACAGATCCGGAAATCTTCCAGGATTATCAGAAAGCACAGGAGATCACCGAGAAGAATGAGCAGCTGCAGGCGACTTTAATGGAAGTGATGGAAGAATGGGAAACACTAAGCGAAGAGCACGAAAGTTATGCACAGGACTGAATAGGTTTACATCGTTGATTTAATGGGATATACACAAACTTATACACATTATACACAATATCCACAGCTATTTCGTGCTGTTTTATCCACTTCTATACCTGATACTAATAGCGGGTTTTAAGAAGTTATACACAATCATTGGCTTATCTGTGAATAAAAAAAGCATCGTTTTCTTGATCGAAAACGATGCTTTTTTTCATAACGGCATGGATGCTCTTGCATTCATGGACATATCAGCAAATTTCCCTCGGTGATACAGGATGGAAGCAGCTGCTCCGATCATAGCCGCATTATCTGTACATAAAGCCAGCGGCGGAATAAGCAGTTCTGCCTGCTTGTCTGCAAATGCTTCTTCCAAAGAAGCTCGCAGCCCTTTATTTGCAGCGACACCACCTGCGACGATGATTTGCTTCGCACCGAACTCTTCGGCCGCGCGAATTGTCTTGCCTACGAGCACATCCACGACGCTTGCCTGGAAGCTCGCAGCTACATCGGCAGGCGGCAATGTTTCTCCTTTTTGTTTGGCATTATGCAGTGTATTGATCACAGCAGATTTCAACCCGGAAAAACTGAAGTCATAGCTTCCCGGCTCCAGCCACGCACGGGGGAAATCAATCGACTGTTCTCCTTCAGCTGCCAGCTTATCAATCCGGGGACCTCCCGGATAGGGCAGCTGTAATGTTCTGGCCACTTTGTCATATGCCTCTCCAGCTGCGTCATCACGCGTTTCTCCGATAACCTCGAAACTGCCATGCTCCTGCATGAGGACAAGCTCGGTATGACCGCCTGAAACGACTAATGCAAGCAGCGGAAACGCAAACTCCTGCTCCAGTCGATTGGCATAAATATGACCAGCAATATGATGGACACCGATCAAAGGCTTACCAAGGGAAAATGCCAGTGCTTTGGCAGCATTCACCCCGACCAGCAATGCACCGATAAGGCCAGGTCCCTGCGTAACAGCAATGGCGTCCAAATCTTCTTTTTGGATACCTGCCTGCCGGATAGCTTCTTCAATGACGAGCGTTATCTGTTCCACATGATGCCTGGATGCTATTTCCGGTACTACACCGCCAAAGCGCTTATGACTTTCGATTTGGGAAGCAACGATATTCGATCTGATCACCCTTCCCCCTTCAATGACGGCAGCTGCTGTTTCATCACAGCTAGTTTCTATTGCTAAGATAAGTTCTGATGTTTTCATAAATTCACCCACATTACAATCGCATCTTCTTGATTGTCTGTATAATAGTTTTTCCGAATGCCACCCGGCACCAATCCGAATTTCCGATATAAATGCTGCGCCGGTATATTGGATACGCGTACTTCAAGAGACAAACGGTAAGCACCTGCAAAGATTGCCTGCTCCAAGACATGCGCAAACAGCTTCTCACCCAGTTTTTGTCCCCTGTACTCAGGAAGGATCGCGATATTCGTTATCTGTGCCTCATCGATGACAAGCCACATCCCGCAATAACCAGCAATTACACCATCGCTTTCAATGACAAAATAATTTGCAAAGTTATTCTCGGTGATCTCTCGTTCAAAGATGTCCATGGACCATGGTACAGCAAATGATGCTGTCTCGATTGCATAGACAGCCGGCACATCGGCTAATCGCATCGGACGGACCGTTACTTGCGCACTCACTTCTGCTGCTCCTGCTGTTTCAGCCAATTTGATTCCGCCTCCGTCATCCGGACATAGTTCGGTACAATCCGATGCACATCATCCGTTTTCTTTGCAGCCCCGATTTGGGCCAGGACGGAAGGCCGCGCATAATGTACAGCGCCGTCCGGAATAACTGCTTTCTCACCTAACATCTCCGTGATCATACTGCGATACATTTCGATATCCGGACTCAAGAATAGAATTTTCCCTTCTCTTGTCCGCAGTTGTTCGAGCCAATCCGAAAAAAGAGGATTAACTGCTTCCTCAGCCTGCTCAAAAGACGCCTCATTACTGGCGTAAAGGGCTGTATATACCTGCCCCCTGCGTGCATCAAAGAAAGGACAGACATAACCAGGGAATAACTCCCCTTGACTGGCAAGCCCCTCAAGGCTTGAAACACCAATCACATCGATGCCAAGTGCCCATGCCATTGTCTTGGCAGTGGCCATACTGATTCGCACACCTGTATAGGAACCAGGTCCTTGTCCGACGACAATCCGATCCAAGTCGGCTGGTGCCGTTTTTGTTTCTTTCATCAATTGTTCGATTGCCGGAAGCAAACGAACAGAGTGATCCCTGTGACCATGCATGACATGTTCACCCAATGTTACACCATCCTTCACAATCGCTACTCCCAGCAGCTGATTGGATGTATCCATGGCTAATATATTCATTCCATTAACTCCTTACAAAGCTTTTCATAACGTTCACCGATGGGCTTAAGCATGATCGTCCTTCCTTCTCCATCATGCTTGAGCGTAAGCTCCAATCGCTCCTTTGGCAAGTACTCTTCAATGAATTGCGCCCATTCCACAATGGAAACACCTTCACCTGAAAAATATTCTTCAAAACCAATATCTTCCTCACTGTCCTCCAGCCGGTATACATCCATATGATATAACGGCAGGCGTCCGTCGTATTCCTTGATAATGGTGAAAGTTGGGCTGTTGATCGTCCGTTTCACACCCAGACCAGCTCCAATCGCTTTTGTCAGTGTCGTCTTACCTGCACCAAGGTCACCTTCCATTGTAATGATGTCTCCTGGCTGTAGCAGTTCAGCAAGCTGCCGGCCGAACGAATTGGTTTCTTCTATTGTATGCATCGTCTTCCTTAAATGGGTCATTACCATCACCTGACTCGCTTTCTTTATTCATCTATTTATCATAGCAAAGTATAGCCTAAAAGCAAAAGCACCAGAAACAAAAAGGCTTTCCTGAATTTATGGAGAATAGTTATACTATCAGCTAATAAAGGAGCATGCATATGGAAGCATTGGAACAGATGTACAGCTACAGCTGGAATGGTGAAATGAAATCCTATTTGGATCAAGTCGATCTGCACAGATACCAACATATATGGATCGGGCGTTTCGGCGGCAGCATTGCACACGGCGCCTATAAGAATGAGGATGCTTGTCTCATCTTTACAGGGAGCGATTGGGAGCTTGCAGCCATCATGGGAGCAGAGCACACTGTCGAAAGTGCTGCCTTCATTGCCGACTCGCTTATCCTTAGACAGAGGAAAATCATTGAAACTCTTGAGGAAGATGTTTCCAGCGCAATCAAAAAGATCGACAGCTTTCTCATGAGTATGTTCAATAGTGTCCGTTTCCGATCGACTGCCGCCAAGGTGAATGGGAATAGCTCTTGTTTGATTGCCGTGCGAAAAGCAGGCTATTTGTATTGGCTGTCCATCGGCGAGAATGCACTTTTTCATTTGTCATCCATCTCGGATCATTCGAGCTCCATCCAGTTGAATCAGCAAAACCGTTCCAGTCGAATCGGCGCTGACAATACCTTCGATCAAGAGGTGCCTGCCTATAATATGGGAATAATACCTCTCGCAGACGGAAGCAATCATATCTTATTGTCTACAATAGGTTTGCAATGCTTCCCAGTTTCCCCATATAAAAATGCATCCCGTTTGCAACGTGCTTTTAATAAGAGCGAGAGCGCACCACATTTCCTGCAGACATTGCTAAGAAATGCCCAAGCTGCAGGTGCGGCGGAAAGCATTACACTGATGTGCTGGGAAATACACATATAAAAAAAGCTTTAGGATTAACTCCTAAAGCTTTTGAATGATCTTATGTATGGCGGTCCGGACGGGACTCGAACCCGCGACCTCCTGCGTGACAGGCAGGCATTCTAACCAACTGAACTACCGGACCAAAACTGCTGCTACTATGTATTAGTGCATGATCATTTGGTTGCACTCTTCGAGTACTTCCATTTAATGATGAATTGGTTGCGGGGGCAGGATTTGAACCTGCGACCTTCGGGTTATGAGCCCGACGAGCTACCCCTGCTCCACCCCGCGACAATAATAAGTGAATATTCGGCCTGGCAGCGTCCTACTCTCGCAGGGCGAACCCAACTACCATCGGCGCTGAAGAGCTTAACTGCTGTGTTCGGCATGGGAACAGGTGTGACCTCTTCGCTATTACCACCAGACCTGGCTTATCTTTTCCAAAGACAAAATTTATTATACTTTATCTCAATCGAAAAAACAAGTTTGAAGTGTAAACCTTCAAAACTAGATAAGAAACATTGATGCTGCACATCTCTCATGCGTGCCAAGCACCGGAGTGCTTGGTCTTTGGCGTTGACTTACTAAGGGATCTGGCGCTGCGGCTAGATCCAGCTCCAAAGGCCATAGTTTCTAAACGGCCTTTTCCGCTTTTCGTTTTTTAGTTAAGTCCTCGATCGATTAGTATTCGTCAGCTGCACGTGTCACCACGCTTCCACCTCGAACCTATCTACCTCATCGTCTCTGAGGGATCTTACTCATTTAAAATGATGGGAAGTCTCATCTTGAGGGGGGCTTCATGCTTAGATGCTTTCAGCACTTATCCCTTCCGCACGTAGCTACCCAGCTGTGCTCCTGGCGGAACAACTGGTGCACCAGCGGTGCGTCCATCCCGGTCCTCTCGTACTAAGGACAGCTCCTCTCAAACTTCCAACGCCCACGACGGATAGGGACCGAACTGTCTCACGACGTTCTGAACCCAGCTCGCGTACCGCTTTAATGGGCGAACAGCCCAACCCTTGGGACCGACTACAGCCCCAGGATGCGATGAGCCGACATCGAGGTGCCAAACCTCCCCGTCGATGTGGACTCTTGGGGGAGATAAGCCTGTTATCCCCGGGGTAGCTTTTATCCGTTGAGCGACGGCCCTTCCATACGGCACCGCCGGATCACTAAGCCCGACTTTCGTCCCTGCTCGACTTGTAGGTCTCGCAGTCAAGCTCCCTTCTGCCTTTGCACGCTACGAATGATTTCCAACCATTCTGAGGGAACCTTTGGGCGCCTCCGTTACTCTTTGGGAGGCGACCGCCCCAGTCAAACTGCCCACCTGACACTGTCTCCGAACCGGATGACGGTTCTGGGTTAGAATGTCAATACAGCCAGGGTGGTATCCCACGGATGCCTCCGCCGAAGCTGGCGCTCCGGTTTCCAAGGCTCCCACCTATCCTGTACAAGCTGTACCAACATTCCATATCAGGCTACAGTAAAGCTCCACGGGGTCTTTCCGTCCTGTCGCGGGTAATGCGCATCTTCACGCATAGTATAATTTCACCGGGTCTCTCGTTGAGACAGTGCCCAAGTCGTTGCACCTTTCGTGCGGGTCGGAACTTACCCGACAAGGAATTTCGCTACCTTAGGACCGTTATAGTTACGGCCGCCGTTTACTGGGGCTTCGGTTCACAGCTTCGGGACGAAGTCCCTAACCATTCCCCTTAACCTTCCAGCACCGGGCAGGTGTCAGCCCCTATACTTCGCCTTACGGCTTTGCAGAGACCTGTGTTTTTGCTAAACAGTCGCTTGGGCCTTTTCACTGCGGCTTCTCCTAAAAAGAAGCACCCCTTCTCCCGAAGTTACGGGGTCATTTTGCCGAGTTCCTTAACGAGAGTTCTCCCGATCATCTTCGGTTACTCACCGTGCCTACCTGTGTCGGTTTGCGGTACGGGCACCTATTTCCTCACTAGAGGCTTTT